>NZ_JBEXNM010000008.1:0-190682 GCF_040611095.1 Streptomyces sp. NPDC003077
GCGGCACCGCGAGCGCGCGGTGCCGCGGTCGCGGCGCATGTGCGCGAGCCTGGGCGCCGTCCGGGCCCTTCAAGCGGGCGTGCCGAGGTCGCGCCGTACGCGCCGGCCTCCCTCCGGAACGGCGGGCGCTCCCGGTGCCCCTCAAGGAGGCGCGCCGCGGAGTGCCCCGTTCCGGTCATCCGGTCGCCGCGCCCGTATTCCGCGGGCACCCGGCTGCCACGCTGAGCGGATGACGACGACTCGGCGGCCGAACGCGGGCCCACGCGACGCACGGCAACGCCCCGCACCACCGGCCACGGACCCCCTCTCGGCACCGGCCGCTCCCCCGGCTCCCCCCTCGTCCCCGGCCGACGCCACCGCCGAGCTGACCGCGGCGGCGGCCCGGATGCGCGACCTCGACGGCGGGTGGCCCTCCAGCGACGGCGTGGCCGTCTTCAACCGGGTGTACCTGGAGGTCACCGAGGAGGTGGCCCGGCGGGTGGGCACCGGGGGCTTCCAGGACCCGGTGGCGGCGGGGACGCTCGGCGTGCTCTTCGCCCGCCGCTACTTCGCCGCGGTGGACGCCGCCGCGGCCGGGCGGCCGGTCCCGGCCTGCTGGCGCCCGCTGTTCCAGCTCCGGCGCCACCCGGGCGTGCGGCCCCTCCAGTTCGCGCTGGCCGGGATCAACGCGCACATCGGCCACGACCTGGCGCTGTCCGTGGTGGCCGCCTGCCAGGCGCTGGCCTGCGAGCCGGCCGCCCTGGAAGGGGACTACGACCGGATCGGCGAGATCCTCGGCGGCATGGAGGAACGCGTCCGCGAGGAGCTGATGCCCGGCCCCGACGTGCTGGACGTCGCCGACCCGCTCACCCACCTCGCCGGCTCCTGGAGCCTGGAGGCGGCCCGCGACGGCGCCTGGGGCGCGGCCCGGGTGCTGTGGGGGCTGCGCGGGCTGCCGGAGGTGGCCGAGGAGTTCGCGGAACGGCTGGACGCGGGCGTGGGCCTGGTCGGGCGCTGCCTGCTGACGCCGCTCGGGCGGGGGGAGTGACGCCGTTCGCGCGGGGAGAGTGACCCCGTTCGCGCGGGCAGAGCAGCCGTACGGGGAGGAGCCACGCGCGGCGGGGCCACGCGATCCGGGGACGACCTGCGTGGGGCGGGGCCGGTGACACGGCCCCGCCCCACACCTGCGTCCGACGGCCTGACGGGGACGACGTCAGACCCGCGCCCCGCCTCAGTCCTCCGGCAGTTCCACCGGCGCGATCTCGTCGTACCGGTCGCCGGGCCCCGGGTTCGCCGGGTCGGTCGCGCCGCCGAAGTGGGTCATGACGCCCCACACCGCGTTCAGCGCCGTCTGCACGGCGCCCTCGGCCCAGCCCGCCGTCCAGGAGATGTCGTCGCCCGCGAGGAAGATGCCGCGCTTGTCCTCGGGGAGGCGGTCCTGCATGAAGTGGGTGAACAGGCGCCGCTGGTAGCGGTAGTGGCCGGGCAGGTTCGCCTTGAAGGCGCCCATGAAGTAGGGCTCGTTCTCCCAGGAGACGGTGACCGGGTTGCCGATGATGTGCTTGCGGATGTCAACCTTCGGATAGATCTCCGAGAGCGACTTGAGCATGACCTCCATCCGCTCGGTCGCGTCCAGCGGCAGCCACTTGAGGCTGTCGTCGCACCAGGTGTACGAGAGGCAGATGACGGCCGGCTGGTCGGGGCCGTTGTCGAGCAGGTAGGTACCGCGGGTCATCCGGTCGGTGAGCGTCATGCTCATCACGTCCCGGCCTGTTTCCTCGTCCTTGTCCAGCCAGAACGGGCGGTCGACCGGCACGAACAGCTTGGACGACTCCATGTAGTGGGTGCGCTCGATCGCCGTCCAGTGGTCGATCGGGAACAGCTCGTCGTCACAGGCGATCTTCGAGAGCAGCATCCAGGACTGCGCGGTGAACACGGCCGCCTCGTACGTGCGGATGTCCCCGCGCGCGTCGGTGACGGTGATGCGGTTGCCCGCGGTGCGGTGGAGGCGGGTCACGGCGGGGCGCGGCGCGCCGTCGTGCAGGGAGGCGAGCGAGGTGCCCGGCGCCCAGTGCACCAGCTTCTCGGGCCGCCGCTCCCACAGGCGCAGCGGGAGCTGCTGGCTGCCGCCGACGATGCCGCGGTGGTGGTCGTCGGCCTCGGTGTAGACGACGCGCAGGATCTCCAGGATGGAGTTGGGGAAGTCGGTGTCCCAGCCGCCGGTGCCGAAGCCGACCTGGCCGAAGATCTCCCGGTGCCGGAAGGACTTGAAGGCGGTGGAGTCGCAGAGGTAGCCGTAGAAGGTCTGGTTGTCCAGCTTCTCCACCAGCCGCGCCCAGATCTCCCGGATGCGCGGCACGTCGCGCTCGCGGATGGCGCGGTTCATGTCCGAGAAGTCCGCGCCCTCCTCCAGGCAGGCGTTCCAGGCGTCCATGACCTGGTGGTAGACCTCGGGCAGGTCCTCCACGGTGCGCGCGTAGTGCGTCTCGCCCTTGAGGTCGACGACGGTGGAGGGGGTGTCGGGGGCCAGCGGGTTGGGGAACGGCTTGGTTTCCAGGCCCACCAGGTCGATGTAGTACTGGAGCGCGGTGGAGCTGGGCGGGAAGCGCATGGCGCCCATCTCGGCGGTCAGGACGGGGTCGCAGCCCTCGAACCCGACGGTGCGCAGCCGCCCGCCGATCTGGTCGGCCTCGTAGACGACGGGCTTGAGGCCCATCTTCATCAGCTCGTACGCCGTGATGATCCCGGAGAGCCCGCCGCCGATGACCGCGACCTCCTTGCCGTGCGCGAGCGCGGGTATCTGCCCGAGACCCGCCGGGTGGGCGAGGTAGTCGTCGTAGGCGTAGGGGAAGTCCGGCCCGAACATGGTGATGGGCGGCTGGGTCTCCGCGTGCTGCTGGGCGGCGGTGGGCACCGTGGACGTCATCGGTCGGACTCCTTGCGGGCAGGGGGAACGGTGGGGCGCGTGGGGGTGCGCGGTGCGGCGCGGTGGCCGGGCCCCCGTCCCGGGTCGGGATCGGAGGCCGTTCCGTGGCGTTCCACGGGCGTGCGGGCAGGCGGCTCACGGGGCGGGCGCGGCGCGCCCGGTCACGGAGCCGGCCGTCCGGAGAAGAAGTGGTGCGGAACGGGCCGGTCAGGCGCGGTCCGCCAGGGTTCCGTACAGCTCCGGCCGCCGGTCGGCCAGATACGGGTTGAGCGCCCGCGACTCCTTGAGGACGTCGGCGTCGGCATCGGCGTACACGAGTTCCTCGGCGCCGCCCGCGCGCACCCGGACCACGCCGTCCGGGCCGGCCAGGCAGCTCAGCCCGACGAAGGTGAAGTCGCCCTCGGGCCCGACCCGGTTGACGTACGCGATGTAGAGCTGGCTCTCGAACGCCCGCACCGGCACGACGGATTCGGCGACGAACTCGTACGGATGGAGCTGCGCCGTGGGCACCAGCAGCAGGTCGGTGCCGGCCAGCGCGTGCGCCCGGACCTCCTCCGGGAACTCCACGTCGTAACAGATCATGACGCCGATCCGCAGGCCGCCCAACTCCGCCTGCACCACGGGCAGTTCACCGGGCGTGAACCACTCGCGCTCGAAGTCGCCGTACAGGTGCGTCTTGCGGTACCCCGCCAGCCGCTCCCCGTCCGGGCCGAAGAGCTGGGCCGTGTTGTAGACGTGCTCCCCGGCGCGCTCCGGGTAGCCGTAGAGCACCGCGATGCCGTGCTCGGCGGCGATCCGGGCGACGGCGCGGGCGCTCGGGCCGTCGGCCGGCTCGGCGAGATCGTGCAGCCGCTCGCCGATCGCGTAGCCGGTGAGGAACAGCTCGGAGCTGACCAGCACGTCGGCGCCGGACGCGGCGGCCCGGCGGGCGGCGCCCTCAAGCACCTCCAGGTTGTGGGACACGTCGCCGGGGCGGCCCGAACTCTGGAGCAGGGCGGTGCGCAGCGTCGACATGGGACCCCTCGGGTGTGCGTGCGGGCAGTACGGACGGTACTGACGGTGCCGGGTGGTGTCCGGACGATCGAACGGCGCGTACGGGGGTGTGCGGGACAGGCGCAACACCCGGTCCGCGCGGTGGCGTTCGGCTCGGCCGGGATGCGCGGCGCGGACGGTGCGTACGGTGCGATCGGTTCGGACGCATAGACGGTACGGCTCGCCGATCGGCCCGTACAAGGCACCACCATTGCGTGTAGCCGGAGGATTCGTTGCGCGTTGAGGGGGTCGGGCGGCGATTCGTTGCGTACGGGAGGGTGCGGAGGACCTTGGATGGAAAGGTGCGGGCAACCGGGGGGGGAGCGGCCCTCGGCCCGGCAGGAGGCGCCGGGGTCGTCGTGCCCGCATCCACCCCGCCCGTTCCGGCCGCCTTGACCTCAACCATGCTTGAGGACCGAAGATCCCTGCCATGGACCTCGAAGAGATGCAGCGGCACCTGCGTGCCCTCACCGACCGCGCCGAGATCACCGACCTTCTGGACCGCTTCGTGCGGTCCCTGGACGAGGGCCGGTTCGACGAGGCGTGGGCGCGCGCCTTCTACACCGAGGACGCGGTGGCCGAGATGCCGGTCGGCACGGCGCGCGGCCGGGACGCGGTGCGCGAGGCGGTGCGCGGTGGCATCGGCCTGTTCGACCGGACCGTGCACTTCGGTACGAACCCGGTCATCACGCTCGACGGCGACCGGGCCACCGCCCGCGGCGCGCAACTGAGCACCCACATCCTGCCGGGCGGCGCGGACCGGCTCTTCGTCTCGGCGGGCCACACCGACACCGAGCTGGTGCGCACGTCCGAGGGCTGGCGGATCGCCCGCTCGTCCCTGCGCGTGGTGTGGACGGCGGGCGAGCGGCCGGTGCACCCGGCGGGCGGACCGGCGGATGTGCGCCTGGCCTCGGAGGGGGCGAGCTGAGCGCGGCCCTTCAGGACACCCCGCCCCGGCCCGTCAGGACACCCCGCCCCGGCCCGTCAGCTCGGCGCCCCCGAGCTGAAGCGGCGCAGCAGCGGGGAGAGCACGAGCACGGACTTCGTCCGCTCCACGAAGGGTTCGCCGGCGATCCGTTCCAGGACCCGCTCGAAGTGCCGCATGTCGGACGCGAAGACCTGGACGAGCGCGTCGGCCTCGCCGGTGACCGTGGAAGCGGACGCGATCTCCGGGTAGCGGGACAGGCCGCGGTGGATCGCCTCCGGCGAGGTGTTGCGGCGGCAGAAGATCTCGATGAACCCTTCCGTCTCCCAGCCGAGCGCCGCCGGGTCCACCCGCACGGTGAAGCCGGTGATCGCGCCCTCGGCCCGCAGCCGGTCCACCCGCCGCTTGACGGCCGGCGCCGACAGGCCGACCTCCTGGCCGATGTCCGCGTAGCTTCGACGGGCGTCCTCGGCCAGGGCATGGACGATGCGTTCGTCGAGGTCGTTCAGTTTGTACACGACAGACAGATTATCGGCAGAAATACGCGCCCCCGGCGCCATGGCACCGGCTGTGCCACGGCGCCGGGGGCGCGAGTGGTGGGACGATGCGCCGCCGTCCCCGGTCGGCCCGCCTGTGGCGCGAGCGGGGGACGATGCACCGTTCCGGTCAGTCCGCCTGCGGCGCGTTCTCCCGTTCCAGGCGCGAGCGGCGCATGCCGTACGCGAAGTAGACCACCAGGCCCACGACCAGCCAGCCCCCGAACACCATCCAGGTCACCGCGCCCAGGCTGAACATCATGTATACGCACAGCGCGAAGCCGATCGCCGGGAACAGCGGGGCCAGCGGGGTACGAAAGGACCGCGGCATCTCGGGCCGGGTGAAGCGGAGCACGATGACCGCGATGTTCACCAGCGCGAAGGCGAACAGCGTGCCGATGCTCGTGGCGTCGGCGAGCTGGCCGAGGGGGATCGCGGCGGCCAGGATGCCGCAGAAGAGCGAGACGATCACGGTGTTGGCACGCGGCGCGCCGGTCTTGGCGTGGACCTTGGAGAAGACCTTGGGGGCCAGGCCGTCCCGGGACATCGCGAACAGGATGCGGGTCTGCCCGTACAGGACGGTGAGCACGACGCTCGCGATCGCGATCACCGCACCGGCCGCCAGCAGGACGGCCCAGAAGCTCTGCCCGGTGACGTCCTTCATGATCCCGGCGAGCGCCGCCTCCGAGCCCTCGAAGCCCTTCCAGGGCATGGCGCCCACGGCCACCGCCGCGACCAGGCAGTACAGGGTGGTGACGATCAGCAGCGAGAGCATGATCGCGCGGGGCAGGTCGCGCTGCGGGTCGCGGGCCTCCTCGCCGGCGGTGGAGGCCGCGTCGAAGCCGATGTAGGAGAAGAAGAGGGTCGCGCCCGCGCCGCTCACGCCGGCGATGCCCAGCGGCATGAAGTTGGCGTAGTTGCCGGACCGCACGCCCTGGAGAGCGACGGCGCAGAACAGCAGCAGCGCGACGATCTTGACGGTCACCATGATCGTGTTGGCGCGGGCGCTCTCCTTGGCGCCGCCCAGCAGGAAGACCATGGCGAGCAGCACGACCACCAGGGCGGGCAGGTTGAAGATCCCGCCGTCGCCGGGCGGCGCGGAGAGCGCGTCGGGGATGGTGACGCCGATCGTCCCGGACAGCAGCTCGTTGAGGTACTGGCCCCAGCCGACGGCCACCGCCGCGACCGAGACGCCGTACTCCAGGATCAGGCACCAGCCACAAACCCAGGCGACGAGTTCGCCGAGCGTGGCGTACGCGTAGGAGTACGAGGAGCCGGAGACCGGGATGGTGCCGGCCAGCTCCGCGTAGGACAGCGCGGAGAACAGCGCCGTGATGCCCGCGATGACGAACGAGACGATGACGGCCGGACCCGCCTTGGGCACCGCCTCGCCCAGGACGACGAAGATGCCGGTGCCGAGCGTGGCGCCGATGCTGATCATCGTCAGCTGCCACATGCCCAGCGAGCGGCGCAGCGTCCCGCCCTCGCCCTGGCCGCCCTCGGCGACCAGCCGTTCGACCGGCTTGCGGCGGGTCAGCCGGGCGCCGAGCGAACCGGTGGCGGAGGAGGGACGGGGGTCGCTGCCCGCCCCGGGCGGGGCTGCGCCGTGCTTCAACACTGGGTTGCTCCTTCTGCTGCGGTTGCCGCCGTCGCTGCCGTGTGCCGCCGGTCACGGCGGGCCACGGTGCGTCGCGGCGAGCGGTGCTGGTCGCGGCCTCTCGCCGCCGGCTCCGGCGACGGTGACCGCCGACGGTCCGCGCGCGGGCATGACGAAACAACCCGGAGACAGGGGGGACCGCCGAGCAGACGGTCGCCGTCACTCCACGTACAGCGCATGACCCTACGGGGCGCCCTGACCTGCCGTAATGCAGGATTCTTGCGTAAGTGCGAAGGATCGTTGCGCAGGGAGGTAAGAAACGGCGGTTTATTGCGCGGGAGTGGCGAAGTCAGCCGTTTCCGGGCGGAACGGCCTCAGGGGGCCGGATCGCTTCGATCGCGGGTCATCGGGGGGAGCGCCACCAGGAGGCGTCCCGGCTCTGACCGCCGGACCGCGCCGCGGCTCACGGACCGAACACCGCACCTCATGGGCCACGCGCGCGAAAAACGCGACGGCCCCGCGCCGGGAACACGTCACTCTCGTGTTCCGGCACGGGGCCGATGAGGCGGGGAGCCTCGGCTCCGCAACGCGCCCGCGCTGGGTCTCGCCGAAAGACCTCGGCTCAGGAACGTCCCGCCGAAAGACCTCAGCTCAGGGATGTCCCGCCGAAAGACCTCAGCTCAGGAACGCGTCCGCCTCAGTTCCCGTCGGAAAGCCGCGCTCCGGGGGCGCGCCCCGGCTCAGCTCCAGCTGTTGTGCAGCGGCTTGCCCTCCGCGTAGCCGGACGCGCTCTGCACGCCGACCACGGCCCGCTCCGCGAACTCGGCCAGGGTGCCCGCGCCCGCGTAGGTGCAGGAGCTGCGGACGCCCGCGATGATCGAGTCGATCAGGTCCTCGACGCCGGGCCGCGCCGGGTCGATGAACATGCGGGAGGTGGAGATGCCCTCCTCGAACAGGCCCTTGCGCGCCCGGTCGTACGCGGACTCCTCGCTGGTGCGGTTGCGGACCGCGCGCGCGGAGGCCATGCCGAAGCTCTCCTTGTACGGACGGCCGTCGGCGGTGTGCTGGAGGTCGCCCGGGGACTCCAGGGTCCCGGCGAACCACGAGCCGATCATGACGTTGGACGCGCCCGCGGCCAGCGCCATCGCCACATCGCGCGGGTGACGCACGCCGCCGTCGGCCCAGACGTGCTTGCCGTACTTCCTCGCCTCGGCCGCGCACTCCAGGACGGCGGAGAACTGCGGGCGGCCGACGCCGGTCATCATGCGGGTGGTGCACATCGCGCCGGGGCCCACGCCGACCTTGATGATGTCCGCGCCGGCCTCGATCAGGTCGCGCACGCCGTCGGCGGCCACGATGTTGCCGGCCACGATCGGCACCTGCGGGTCCAGCGCGCGGACGGCCTTGACCGCCTCGATCATCGTCTCCTGGTGGCCGTGCGCGGTGTCCACGACGAGCGTGTCCACGCCGGCGTCCAGCAGCGCCTTTGCCTTGCCCGCCACGTCGCCGTTGATGCCCACGGCGGCGGCGATGCGCAGCCGGCCCTGGGCGTCGGTGGCCGGGGTGTAGAGGGTCGCGCGCAGGGCGCCCTTGCGGGTCAGGACGCCGACCAGCCTGCCGTCCGCGTCCACGGCCGGGGCGATCTTGCGGTTGGCGGCGTCGAGCTGGTTGAACGCCTCGCGCGGGTCGATGTCCGCGTCCAGGACCATCAGGTCCCTGGACATGACCTCCGAGAGCTGCGTGAAGCGGTCCACGCCGGTCAGGTCGTGCTCGGTGACGATGCCGACCGGGCGCTCGTCCTCGACGACGATCCCGGCGCCGTGGGCGCGCTTGGGCAGCAGCGCCAGCGCGTCGCCGACGGTGCCCGTCGGGGACAGCACGATCGGGGTGTCCAGCACGTGGTGCCGGCCCTTGACCCAGGACACCACGTCGGCGACGACGTCGAACGGGATGTCCTGCGGGATGACGACGAGGCCGCCGCGGCGGGCCACCGTCTCGGCCATCCGGCGCCCGGCGATCGCGGTCATGTTGGCGACCACCAGGGGGATGGTGGTTCCGGTGCCGTCCGGCGAGGACAGGTCGACGCCCTGGCGGGAGCCCACCGCGGAGCGGCGGGGGACCATGAACACGTCGTCGTAGGTCAGGTCGTAAGGCGCCGGAGAGTTTTCCACGTAGCGACCGGTACCAGGCTCAAGAAAACGCATAAGTCTCACATTTTCACGCGAAACGATGCAGGTCACTTCCATGAAGGCACAGCAAAACGCCCCCGCGCTCGTGTACTCCTCCGAAGTGAGGAACGGTACGGGGGCTTCAGTGCCAGGCAGCGGATGAAACCTGCCTTACTCCCAGATGGTACCCGAACAGGCGCGCGACAGCAGGTGAGCGTCCAAGGAGCACGCCGTTCCGTCACTCAATGTGACGATTCTCCGGGCGCATCGCCCGCTCCGCGCGCCGTGCGGCCACCCTCGACACCATTCGGCCGACCGTCGATTCGACCGGATGTTCCCGCTGGCCAGCTAGTGGGTACATCCTATGAAGGCCAACTCGGACAACGCGTCGCGTGCGCGGCGTCCGGCGATGACGGCCCGGTGGTCCACCGAGGTGTCAATCACGCACAGTTACCGCCACCGTGGGGGGCGCCTGTCCCGGGGGCGAGAGGGGGGAGGGCGGAATGCCCGGAGTCCGACGAAGGGGCGGGTACGGCTGGCTGCTGTTCTCGACCGCCTTGGCAGGGGCCCTGGTGGCCTTGGACGTGGCATTGGGCCCGGGGGTGGGCCTGACCGGGCTGCTGCTGATCTGTCCGCTGCTGTCCGCCACCCGGCTCGACGGCGCGCGGACCGCCGTGGTGTCCGTCGTCACCCTGGCCGCGGGGTTCGGCGTCGCCGCGTACGAGCACACGTGGACGCGGCCCGACGAGATCTTCAGACTCGCCGTCCTGACCGCCGCGGCGGCGTACGCCGCCTGGGTCGCCGACCACCACGCCGTCCACGACAACCAGCTCGCCGACGTCGCGAGCACCGCGCAACGGGCGATCCTGCGGCCGACGTCCTTCCAGGTCGAGGACACCTTCGTCTGCGCCCGCTACCGCTCCGCCTCCCCCGAGGCCGTCATAGGCGGCGACCTCTACGCCTTCGCGGACACGCCCGGCGGCCTGCGGATGCTGCTGGGCGACGTACGGGGCAAGGGCCTGGAGGCCGTACGCCTCTCGGCCGCCGCCATCGGGCACTTCCGGGACTGCGCCTACACCCACGCCTCGCTGGCCGAGGTGGTCCGCGAGACGGACCGGCGGCTGGCCGCCGATCTCGGCGACGAGGACTTCATCACCGCCCTGGTCGCCGAGTTCACCGGCAACCGCGTCCACCTGGTCAACTGCGGCCACCACCCGCCGCTGCACCTGCCCGCCGACGGCCCGGCCGCCCTCCTGCCGACCACCGAGCCCACCACCCCGATCGGGCTGTGCCCCGTCCCCCGCGTCCAGGACGTGGAGCTCGCGCCGGGCGACCGGCTGCTGTTCTACACCGACGGGCTCGCCGAGGCCCGGAACGCCGACGGCGCCATGCTCGACCTCGTCGGACTCGTCCCCGACTGCTCGCTGCCCCGTCTCGACGACGCCCTGGACACGGTGCTGGCCTCACTGACCCGGCACACCGGGGGCGCCCGGGAGGACGATGTGGCGCTCGTCCTCGTCCAGCACGGGCCGTCCGTCCCGCGCTGCCGCGGGCACGGGACGGCGGCCTCGCGCAGGGGGTAGCGCCGGTCCATGGAGAACGGACGCGCCCCCGGCCCACGCGGCGGGGCCGGCGCACGGCCGGCCCCCGCCCACGAACGGGCGCCCGCGCCTGCCGATCGGCCACGGATGAGGCGGAACGGACCGGTCAGCTCCGGGGCTCCGGGTGAGGCAGAACGGACGGACCCGATCAGCTCCGGATGAGGCAGAACGGGTGACCCGCCGGGTCGGCGAACACGCGGAAGTCGCGCTTGCCGCCGCCGTCGTCGAGGTCCAGCGCGGTCGCGCCGAGCGCCAGCACCCGCTTCTGCCCCTCTTCCATGTCGTCCACGTCCAGATCGAGGTGGAGCTGCTGGGAGGCGTCGGGCCGGGGCCAGCTCGGCGGCACGAAGCCGGGCGCCCGCTGGAAGGAGACCTTGACCGACCCGTCCACGACGACGTCGATCCAGTCACCGCCCTTGTCGGCCTTGATCCGGCCGCCGAGCACCTTCGCGTAGAAGTCGGCGAGCGCCGCCGGGTCGGGGCAGTCCAGGACGATGGAGCGCAGCTTGGCGATGGGCACGGTTCCTCCTTGGAAGAGCGGCACGGCGGGACACGTCGGCCACTACCCGCCCCCGCGGGCGTCATGCGCCCTCAGTCGCCCGCCCGTTCGGAGCTCACCCGCACCGTCCCGAGTTCCGGGTCGGCGCAGTCGGGCAGGTTCATCCCGGCCTCAAGGCCGGTGCGCAGATAGGCCAGTACGGGTTCGGTGAGCCGCTCGCCGGGCAGGACGGCCGGGATGCCCGGCGGGTAGGGGGTGATCATCTCGGCGGCGATCCGGCCGGCCGCCTTCTCCACCGGCACGTCCTCCACGGGGCCGAAGTAGGCGTCGCGCGGCAGGAGCACCTGGTCCATCCGCAGCTCCTCCGGCGTGGGCACCCGCACGCGCGGCGCGTCGGTCAGCGCGGGCGCGTGGTCGGCGAGCGCGCGCAGGGCCGTCAGGAGGGGCGCGGTGGTCACGCGCGAGTCGGCGTGCGTGAGCTGGGCCCCGATCCGCCGGTGGTCGGCGAGGTGCAGGTCGATGCCGTGCCGTTCGCGCAGCCAGTCCGCGGCGCGGTAGCCGGTGGTGCCCAGGGCGGAGATGTCGATGATGACGGGGAGCGGGTCCAGGTCGGCGGCGAGCCCCGGTCCGACGAAGTCCTCGCGGCCGTTGACGTGCATTCCGGGGATCTTCTCGATCTCCGCCCGCGTCTCGGCGGCCAGCGCCAGCGCGTCGTCCATCAGGGCGTGCCCGTGCTGGACCATTTGACGTCGCCAGCCGTCCATCCCCGCGTAGATGAGGGCGGACGGGCTCGTGGTACCCAGCAGATCGGCCCGGGTCTGGAGCACCGTCGGGTCGATGAGGTCGCCGCGCAGGTGGAAGACCGAGCCCTGTTCGAGCCCGCTGCCCATCTTGTGGATGCTGGTGACGCAGACGTCGGCGCCCGCGTCCATCGCCCAGGACGGCAGGTCGTCGTGGAAGGGCAGGTGCGCGCCCCACGCCTCGTCCACGATCAGCGGGCGCGACCGGGCGTGGCAGACCTCGGCGATCTCGTCGAGCGCCGCGCTGCCCCCGTACGGCGTGGGGCTGGTGACCAGCGCGCCGCGGGCGTCCGGATGCCGCTCGAAGGCCTCCTCGAACGTCCTGGCCGCCGGAGGGTGGGCCAGCCGGCGCTCCCGGTCCCACCCGGGCTCCACCCACACCGGCTCGACGCCGGAGAGGATCAGCCCGGAGACCACCGACTTGTGCGCGTCCCGGCCCACCAGGAGCTTCTGGTGCGGCCCCGCGACGGACAGCATGGCGGCCTTGACCGACAGCGAGCTCCCGCAGGTGGAGAAGAAGGCCCGGTCCGCGTGCACGGCGTCGGCCATCAGCTCCTCGGCCCGGGCCAGGACGCGCCCGGTGGAACGCCGGTCGTCCAGCCCGCCGGTGGCCAGCACGTCCGCGTGGAAGACGGCGTCCCCCAGGATCTCCCTGACCAGCGGGTCGGCACCGCGTGCCTGCTTGTGACCGGGCGGGCTGTAGCCCAGTTCGCCCCGCAGGCGGTAGGCGGCGAGCGCGTCCAGAACGGGTGCTTGTGCGTGGTCCATGCGACACGAGTGCCTCGCTCGTCCGGAACCATTCCTCGGGGCGCGCCCGCCGGGAGGTCCCCGGGCGCGGTCCCGGCCCTTCCTCGGGCCCCGCGCCCGCCGGTCGGCGGACACCCCGTTTGCCCCGGGCGTGACGGGTGACCCGAAGGTCATGCGTCTTCCTCCCCGTATACGTGCCTGGCGCCACTGGCGCAAAGGCCCCGTGCTGCGTACGCCCGCCCACGCCGACGACGCGGAGAACGCCTCGCGGCGCATCCTGCTCTACGGGGTGCTGCCCCTGTGGTTCGTCCCCAGCGTCGCGGACTGGATCATGCACCGGCGGACGCGCATCCAGGACACCAGCGGCACCCGCGAATCACTGGTGCACGCGCTGATGATGACGGAGGCCGGCGTCCCGGTGCTCGCCGGCCTGGTGGCGCGGATCAACCCGCTGGTCCTGTCGCTGATGGGCGGCGCGGCCCTCGCCCACGGCGCGACCGCCGTCTGGGACGTCAGCATCGCCACCGAGGAGCGCGAGGTGCGCCCCGTCGAGCAGCACATCCACAGCTTCCTTGAGGTCCTGCCCCTGACCGCCGCCGCCTTCACCGCGTGCCTCCACTGGGACAAGGTGCGCGCCACCCTCCGGGGCGGCGGCACCCGCGAGGACTGGAAGCTCCTCCCCAAGGAACGCCCCCTGCCCGCTCCTTACCTCGCCGCCATCGCGGCGTCCGTGGGCGCCTTCGTCATCCTCCCCTACGCGGAGGAACTGATCCGCTGCCTGCGCGCGAAGCCGGAGGCCCCGGAGCGGCTCGACGCCGTCTCACCGGCCGCCCGCGAACGGGTGGCCACGGGCGGCGACGGCGCGGTGGGCCTGGCCTGAGGACGTAAGGGCGGCCCCCAGGACAGGAGGTGGCACATGGACCCCGCGGCGGCGCTGGACCGGATCGCCTTCCTGCTGGAACGGGCGGGGGCGGAAACGTACCGGGTACGGGCGTTCCGCAACGCCTCGGCGGCGGTGACGGAGCTGCCGGACGAGGAACTGGCGCGCCGTTCGCAGTCCGGCGGCCTCGCCGCCCTGCCCGGGCTCGGCCCCAAGACCGCCGCGGTGGTCGCCCAGGCGCTGGCCGGGCGGGTCCCGGACTATCTCGCACACCTGGAGGACGAGGCCACCCGCCCGCTCGCCGAGGGCGGGCGGCGGCTGCGCGCGGCGCTGCGCGGTGACTGCCACCTGCACTCCGACTGGTCCGACGGCGGCAGCCCCATTGAGGCGATGGCCCACGGGGCGAAGGCCGTCGGCCACCAGTGGGCCGTCCTGACCGACCACTCCCCCCGCCTGAAGATCGCCCGCGGGCTGTCCGCCGACCGGCTGCGCGCGCAACTGGACGTGGTGGAGCGGGTCAACGCCGCGATGGGGCGCGGTTTCCGGCTGCTGACCGGCATCGAGTGCGACATCCTCGACGACGGTTCGCTGGACCAGGAACCGGAGCTGCTCGACCGGCTGGACGTCGTGGTGGCCTCCGTCCACTCGAAGCTGAGGATGGACCGGGACGCGATGACGCGACGGATGGTGGCCGCCGTGGCCAACCCGCTCGTGGACGTCCTGGGCCACTGCACCGGCCGCCTCGTCAAAGGGAAGGGACGGCCGGAATCGTCCTTCGACGCGGAGATCGTCTTCGCGGCCTGCGCCCGCTTCGGCACCGCCGTGGAGATCAACAGCCGCCCGGACCGCCTGGACCCGCCCCGCCGCCTCATCCGCCTGGCCCTGGAGGTGGGCACGTACTTCGCCATCGACTCCGACGCCCACGCGCCGGGCCAACTGGACTGGCAGATCCACGGCTGCGCCCGCGCCGAGGAGTGCGGCGTACCGCCGGAGCGGGTCGTCAACACGTTCACCGCGCGGGAGCTGCTGGCGTGGACGCGGGCGGGGGGTGGGGAGGGGGCGTCCGGGACGGGGTGAACGGCCGCTCGGAGGGTCCTGGTCCGGCAGTAAGGGAGCGACCCGGCCGCAGGGACCGCGGGCGACCCGGCGCGGCAGGTTTCCACCGCCGCGCCGTTGGCTACCCGCGCCAGCACACCCCCGCTGGAGGAGGTCCCCATGACCGAGTACGGCTACTTCCTGTCCTGTGAGGAACACAGCCCGGCCGAGTTGGTCGAACAGGCCAGGATGGCGGAGCAGGCCGGTTTCACCGGGCTGTGGATCTCCGACCACTTCCACCCGTGGGTGCGCGAACAGGGGCAGTCGGCCTTCGTCTGGTCCGTCATCGGCGCCCTCTCCGAGGCCACCTCCCTCCCCGTCCAGACGGCCGTGACCTGCCCGATCATGCGCCTGCACCCCGCGCTCACCGCGCAGGCGGCGGCCACCAGCTCGGTCCTGCTGGGGGGCCGCTTCCGGCTCGGGGTGGGCACCGGCGAGGCGCTGAACGAGCACATCCTGGGCGGCCCCTGGCCCCCCGCGCCGATACGCATGGACATGCTGGAAGAGGCCGTGCAGGTGATGCGGCAGCTCTTCACGGGCAAGCAGGTCACCCACCACGGCAAGTACTACACCGTGGAGAACGCCCGGCTCTACACCGTCCCGGACGAGCCGGTGCCCATCGACGTGTCGGCCTTCGGCCCCACCGCCACCGCGCTGGCCGGCCGCATCGGTGACGGGCTGATCACCATGGCCCCGGACACCGACGCGGTCGAACGCTTCCGGCGCGCGGGCGGCGGCACCAAGCCGGCGTCCGGCGGGCTGAAGGTGTGCTGGGGACCGGACCGGGACGAGGCCGTCCGCACCGCCCACCGGCTGTGGGCCACCGAGCAACTGCCCGGCGAACTCCCCCAGGTCCTGTCGACCCCGACCCACTTCGAACAAGCGGTCGAACTGGTCCCGCCGGAACGGGTCGCGGCCAACGTCGCCTGCGGCGACGACGTGGACGCCCACGTCCGCGCTCTAGACGCGTACGCCCAGGCCGGCTTCGACGCCGTCTACGTCACCCAGATCGGCCCGGAGTACCGCGGCTTCTTCGACTTCTACCGCACCAAGGTGCTGCCGCAGCTCACGGGGTGATTCCCGACGGCGAGGCGGCCGGGCGGAATCCGGCCCGGCCCCCGCGCCTCCCCCGGACCGGCGCCCCCGCGTCACCGCCCCCGCACCTCCCGCCGAATCGGAAGGCGTCCGTCCGTGTCGCCCCTTCCCGACCGGGTACCCGGTCAGCCGACCGACCCAGCGCCACGGAACCTGGAGGGAGCTATGCAACTCGGATTCCTCACGCCGGTCCTCAGCCGCCCCGGCCCTTGGGCCAGCGTCTACTTCGGTACGGCTCAGCACATGGAGTCCACCCCGGAGATGCGGGCGGTGGAGGCACGCAACGTGAGCCGCTACCTCGCGGCGCAAGGGGCCGAACAGGCCACCTGCGACGCGGTGCACGACGAGCTCGCCTCCCTGCAGCACGCGTCGGAACCCGCCGGCCGGGCCATCTTCGCCACGGGCGGCGAGGTGGTCCTCGACGCGCCGCTGGAGGCCTCGCCGCCCCGCGGCGTGCAGGTCTCCTGGTCGGCGCTGCCGCACGTCAGCCCCCTGGTGGAGCTGGTGGGCAAGACCCCGACGGTCCTCCTGGCGTACATCGACCGGCTCGGCGCCGACTTCGAGTTGCGCGGCGAACGCGAGACCCGCCCGCTCAGCCAGGTCGACGGCCTGGACTGGCCGATCCACCGCACGGGCCGGGACGACTTCTCCGAACGCCACTTCCAGGCGGCCGTGGAGAACACCTGGGAGCACAACGCCGAGGAGATCGCCCGCGCGCTCGCCCAGTGCCACCAGCAGACCCGTACCGACCTGGTGATCCTGGTGGGCGACCCGCGCGAACGGCGGTCCGTGCACGAGCGGCTGCCGCAGCAGCTCCAGGGCATCACCGTGGAGTGCGAGCACGGCGGGCGGGCGGCGGGCGCGCGCAGCGTCGCCTTCGATCAGGACATCGAACGCATCCGCGCCGGCTGGGCACTGCGGCAGACCGAACGGGAGCTGGAGCGCTTCGACGCCGCACGCGGTGCCGCCGCCGACCGGGTCGACGCGGTGGAAGGCGTCCCGGCGCTGGTCGAGGCCGCGCGGGAGCACCGGATCGCCGAACTGATCGTGCACCCGGACGGTCCCGACGTGCACCGCGAGGTCTGGGTGGGCCCGGGGCCGGACCAACTGGCACTGCGCCGCTCCGAGAGCCAGTACCTGGGCGAACCGGATCCGGTCGCCGCCCGGGCCGACGACGCCCTCCTCCGCTCGGCAATCATGGCCGACGCCGACGTCTTCGCCGTCCCCCGCGAGCCGGACACCCCGCACACCCCGGGCGTACCGGTCGGCGGCCTCGGCGCCATGCTGCGCTGGCCCCAGCAGGACCAGGCGGAGGGGCTCAAGGGAGCCTGAGACGACGGAGTGGGACGGGACGGCCGACCCGGGAGCGACGCCCGGGCCGGCCGTTCGCACGCTGCTGTCCCGGGCGGCACACCCCTGCTACGGACGCGTGCCCCGGGATCCTTACGGGAGCGCGCCCCGAGACGGTTACGGGAGCGCGCCCCGGGACCGCCGCCGGGCTCCGATCACAGCCGCCCCCTACGGCCCCGGAAAGTCTCTTACCGCCCCCGGGCCAGCACCACCGCGAGCCCCGTCTCCGTGTCGCGCCAGTAGGCGACGGCGTCCGCGACGACACCCTCCGCGATGCGCCACTCCTCCGGTTCGGCGGCGGCGAACCCCTGCCAGCCGCTGAGGACCAGCAGCCGGCCGCGCGTCGGCGGGCACCAGGACAAGTCGGTGAGGCAGTCGGCGAGCGCGTCCCAATTGCGCCCGAACCAGGACGGCAGCCGCAACGCTTCGGCACACCGCTCCATGAACGCGGACGTGTCCGCGACCCCGTCGAGATCGAGCAGGGCGCCCGCCCAGCCCGCGTCCCGCGCGGCGGTCAGCGCGTCGGCCGCGGGACGCCCGGCGGGCCATGTGACGACCCCCGGGGGCGTGTTCCCCTCCAGCACCGCTGCCAGCGGCCGGGGAACGGGAGCCGGGCTCACCGGGCCGCTCCGTCCGTCACCCTGCCCGGCGTCCGGAGGGGCCCTCGGCCCCTCAGCTCAGCGGGACTCATCACCACGGCCACCATGGCGCCGATGCTGTCACAGCCCCTCCCCCACCGCGCGCCGAGACGGCCCACCATCGCGGGCCCCCGAGCAGCGCTCAGGACCCGTCCGGATCCGCGCGATCCAGCGCGGGCCGCGGGCCCGGACCCGTCTCCGTCAGGAGGTGGTCGGCCGCCGCGGTGTCCGTCACCAGGCTCGTGACCAGCCCGGACCGCAGCACGGCGCCGATCGCCGCGGCCTTGTGCCGCCCACCCGCTATGGCGATGACCTCGGGGATGCGGCGCAGCCGGTCCGCCTCGACCGTGATGCAGCGCTCGCCCAGGTCCCGCCCGATGCGGCGGCCCTCGGTGTCGAAGAGGTGCGCGGACATCTCGGCGGCGGCGCCGAGCGAGGCGTAGTGCTCGCGCTCCTTGTCCGACAGCATGTCGTAGACGGTGGAGATGCCCGGCGCCCAGGAGCCGATGGAGACGCAGGCGACGGT
The DNA here is from genome assembly GCF_040611095.1 of Streptomyces sp. NPDC003077. Taxonomy (NCBI): domain Bacteria; kingdom Bacillati; phylum Actinomycetota; class Actinomycetes; order Kitasatosporales; family Streptomycetaceae; genus Streptomyces; species Streptomyces sp. NPDC003077. Next base: position 18,395 of record NZ_JBEXNM010000008.1, read on the forward strand.
GACCTTGTCGAAGTACTCGAAGGCCCGCGCGATGCCGGTCTGGGCGCGCAGCGTGCCGGCGGTCGCCGAGTCCGGCAGCAGCATCGGCGCGTAGATGGGGTGCGCCTCGCCACCGGAGACCTCGGCCGCGCGGCGCACCGCCTCCACCGAGCCGCGGTCGGCCGTACCGGCGTCGTACACGCCCGTGAGCTGGACGACGGTGCAAGGAGGGAGGCGGTGCAGCGCCGCCGCCATGTGGATGGTGGAGCGGCCCCAGGCCAGGCCGAGCACGTCGCCCTCGGTCACCAGCTCCTCCAGGAGCCCGGCCGCCACCTCGCCGAGGTTCTCCGGGTCGGAGGGGTCGTCCATGGGGACGGCCGGGCCGGGGGCACCGGCGGCGTCGGCGGTCGACTCGACGACGACGGCGTGCCGCAGCCCGTAACGGGACCGCAGCGCGTCCGAGCGTTCGGCGTCCAGCTCGGCCGGCACCCGGATCTCGATGCGGACGAGGTCACGCTCCAGCGCCGTCTCCAGCACCCGGGCGACCTTGAACCGGCTGACACCGAACTCCTCGGCGATCTGGATCTTGGACTTGCCCTCCAGATAGAAACGCCGAGCCATGGCCGCGGCCTGCACCAGCTCGGCGGGGCCCATTGCGGACGTTGGGCGGCTGGCAACCACGAGATTCTCCCCTTTTGCGCACCTGATCGGGTCTTTGCTCATCCTTGCAGAAACCCGCGGTGGTCGGGGACCTCGACCGCCCAGGGCATCGTGAACGCTCGGTGGCGACCCGGACAACCACCGGCACCCAGCGTCAGTGCGCGCAGGCCCAGCTCGCCGCCGCGGTCGCGGACTCGGCCTGGGCCCGCAGGTCACGCACCGCCTTGGCCGGGTCCTGCGCGCCGTAGACCGCCGAACCGGCCACGAACACGTCGGCGCCCGCCTCCGCGCATCGCTCGATCGTGTCCGCCGAGACGCCGCCGTCGACCTGGAGCCACAGCTCCAGCCCATGCTTGGAGATCAGCTCACGAGTGCGGCGGATCTTCGGCAGCATGATGTCCAGGAACGCCTGTCCGCCGAACCCCGGCTCCACCGTCATGATCAGCAGCATGTCCAGCTCGGACAGCAGGTCCTCGTACGGCTCGATGGGCGTGGCCGGCTTGAGCGCCATCGACGCCCGCGCGCCCTTCGCCCGGATCTCGCGGGCCAGTCGCACGGGAGCCGCCGCGGCCTCCGCGTGGAAGGTGACGGAGCCGGCCCCGGCCTCGATGTACTGAGGGGCCCAGCGGTCCGGGTCCTCGATCATCAGGTGCAGGTCGAGCGGGGTCTGCGTCGCCTTGCTCAGCGACTCCACGACCGGGACGCCGAGCGTGAGGTTCGGGACGAAGTGGTTGTCCATCACATCCACGTGGAGCCAGTCGGCTCCTTCGACGGCCTTCGCCTCCTCTGCGAGGCGGGCGAAGTCTGCGGACAGGATGCTGGGGTTGATCAAGGCCATGCCCCCAGTATCCCTCTCCCCGCCCGCCACCCCGCACCCGGACCGAGCGGGGCGGGGATGCCGCCGGGGAACCGCGATACGGCCGTGACCTGCTGGTTACGGGGGGTACGGGCGGGGAGACGGCGGGCGGCCGGTCGCCGGTGCCCGGTTCGCCGCGGTGCGGGAAGGGGGCAGGACGCCCTTGCGTCCGTGCCTGCTGCGGGCGGGTGACGCGGTCCGGTTCAACGGGCCGCCGCACACGGGGCCGCCGGGGAGGGGACCGTGGCCCGGCTGATCGAGGAGAGGCAGTCGGCGAGCACGGTGATGCCGGCCCACCCGCTGTCCCCCAGCGGCTTCGCGGTGATCGCACCGGCCCCGGTGCGGGTGGCGGTGCCGGCGGGCGGCCCCGCCCGTCGCAGGCCAGGTGGACTCTGCTGGTCGGCCCGTCCCGGGAGCGGCCCGGCGGCAGGCTGTTCACCCCCTTTTAGCGCCCCGGCGGCGTGCTGGTAGGCGGGCACGGGGGAGCCGACCGCCGTCGGCCGGTCCAGCTCGCCGGCCACGTCCGCCCGGACCGGGGCGGATCGCAGCGTCCGGACGAAGGTGCCGTCCGCGGCCCAGCGCGACAACGGGCGTGCGGGGCGGCTCAGGAACCGCACCGGCCGGGCCCGTCCCGCCAGGCCACCCCGGTACGGAACGTCCGCACGAAGCTGTTGAGCATCAGCCGGCCGTCCAACCGTTCCCGGCCCCCCGGGCGCGGGGCAGCGGCGGGTGGACCAACTCCCACCCGGCACCGGCCGGCTCCTGGCGAGGTGTCCCGACCGTGATCCGCTACGCAAGATCATTCGGCGGCACGACCTAGGATGAACGACGTACGGTCAACGCGGCATAACGGTGCCAAACGGACAGGACAACGGGGAGACCATGACCAGCCCGGCGCAGGCCCCAGAACAGACCGAAGCCCATGAGCCCCACCCCTACATCGGGGGGCGCAACACCGCGCTGTGCGCGCTCACCGCATGGCGGATGGAGTGGCCGGGCGCACCTCGGGTCGTCATCCTGACCGGGAGCCCGGGCACCGGGTGTTCGCGGCTGCTCACGGGGTTCCTGATGCTCTGCGACCCGGAGTATCGCAAGGGGATCGACCTGGACGCGCTCGATCCGGCGACCGTGCCTCCGGACTTGCCCGCACCCGCGGTGCCGAGCGTCGCCGGGCTGACGGCAGCACAGATCCTGTGGCTGCTCGCCGATCACTACGAGTTGTCCGCGATCCGCACCGCCGACATCATCCCCGAACTCGGCCGACTCCCCTTGTCAGGACGGCCGGTGACGATCGTGGTGCCGGATGTGGATCGGGCCGGCCCGGTGCGGAAGGCAGGGGAGCCCGCGCGCGTGACGCGGGACGTGCTGAAGCCCCTCGCCGCCGTCGATTCCATCCGCCTTCTCGTCGACGTGCCCCGCGAACTGGCCGTCGAACTCGCCGAGGGCCTGCCGCCCGGCGTGGCCCGGATCATCGACCTCGACGCACCCGAGTGGGCCGACCCGGAAGGGCTGGTGCTGCAGGCCGAGACGCTGCTCGATCCCCGATTCGGCGCCCCGGAACTGCCCTTCACGACCGCGCCCGACGCTCGACGCGCGCTCGCCGAGGCGATCGCCCGGCACGCGGGAGACGGCGCGGGCAGCCGCCTGACCGTGCATCTCGCCGTGCGGTCGATTCTGATGCACCCGGAGGGGTTCGATCCGGTGGATGTCAGCCAACTGCCCGGCGGCGTCGGCGAAGTGCTCGATCTGCACGCCCGGCGACTCGGCACCCACCCCCGCACCCTGCGGCAGATCCTCGCGCCCCTCGCCCTCGCCGAGGGCGACGGACTGCCCGTGCACCTGCTGACCCCGCTCGCCTCCGCCGTCGCCGAGCGGGACATCAGTCAGGACATGGCGCGGGGCGTGTTGCTCGCCGCCCCCTTCATCCGCACCATCGAGAGGGCCGGGGAAAGCATCCCCGAGAATGAGCGGGTGCTCCTTGGATTGCGGCACCCGGGCATCGGCGAGGCCGTTCGGGCCGGCATTCCGGATGTTCCGGGTGCTCAGGCGCGTATCGCCATGGAATTGCTGGAGGCCGTCCCCGATCAGGACTGGGCGAAGGCAGGGGCGTACGTGCGCGATCACATCGCGGGACACACCTTGGAGGCCGGTCTGCTCCCCCGGCTCCTCACCGACCCCGGCCTGTTCGCCCACGCCGATCCGGTGCGGTTGCGCGCCGCGGTGGAGGCCGTACCCCTGGAGCAGTTGGACGCACCGGCGCGCACATATCTGCGTACGGCCCCGCTGCTCACCCGGACCCAGGCACCCGCCGTCCTACGCGCGGCGCTCCTGGAGACCGCGTTCGTCGAAGACGGACTGCCGGAGTACGCGGCGGTGTTGCGCCGCATCGTGCCCGAGCTTCCCTGGCACACCCTGTGGAGCGTGCCGGTCGCCGGAGCCGACGCCGTGACCGTCGGCGAACTGCCCCCGTCCGCGGCCGCTTCGGACAGCGCCGCGCAGGCGCCCTCGAAGCAGGAGCCTTCGGAGCCGGCCCCGCTCACGGTCGCCGTAAGCGCGGTGCCCCAAGGCACCCCGGGGTCGATCCCGCTGAAAGCCGACGATCCCAAGGCCCCCACCGTGCTGGTGCAGGACCTCGCCACCGGTTCCGTCATCGATGCCGACCCGGCCCGGATCCTGCGCCCCTCGGATGACGAGCGCGCCACCGGGCCACTCGGGGTCAGCCGCGGTGCCGACTATGTACGCGTCTGGCGCCGCGGCGAGCAGCAGGGCGACGAGAAGCTCGTCACGACCCTGATCTCCGCCACGCCCATCACGGGAACCGACCTCTCCCCCGACGGCATCCTCCTTGTCGCCACAGAAAGCGGTGTGAAGGCACTGCGGATCCGCCCCGCGGCCGGTGCCACGACCGCTCGGCGCTCCGTACACGGCGCCCAGGCAGCCGGGCCTGAGCCCGCACAGGCCCCCGGGCCCGAGCCGGAAGCCGGGCAGGATCCACAAGCCCCCGGGCGCGATGCCCACCCGGCCGTCTGACACCCACCGCGAACCGTTAGCCTCAAAGCCCGAAAGGCCCGAGGCGCCAGAGCCTCTCGAAGGCGCGCCCGCATCGGACCGCCTGTGCCCAGGCCCACTCGGACGAGGGCCGCGAAGCCCGCCCGGCACCGACCCCGGCCGCCCGAAGATTCCAAGGGAGTTTCCGTGATCAGCCAGGAGCAGGCGCTCGCGACCGCCGAGGGGTGGCTCAACCCCGAGGGACAGGAGCGCCGTGAGGTGCGGATGCAGGAGTTCGACCTGGGCTGGGTGGTGTGGGCCGCGGCCCCGCCGGTCGAGCGTGACCCTGTCACGGGCAAGCGCCGGCCACCGGCCACGATCGGCCACTCCTGCGGTGTGGTCGACCGCCGCACCGGCGAGCTGAGCACCTGGCCGTCCGTGCCGGTCGAGGAGGTCGTGCAGATGTACCAGCAAAAGCACGGCGGCGGCCAGAAGGCCGCGCCGCCCGAGCAGCCGCCGGTCACCGGCCCCGGCAACACCACGGTCATCACCTACGTCGACCCGCGCACCGGCGAGGAGACGAGCCTTTCCATGAACTCCGCCCCCGGTCTGCCGCACTCCGAATTCCAGGCCCTGGCGGAGGTCCGGGAACTCGGCGTCCCCGCGCAGAACGTGGTCGCGGTCCACACCGACCTCAGCTCCAGCCTGCTCCCCGGTGGGTACCCGGGCCGGCTGATGCGCCGTCTCTGCCCCAACGCGCGGTTCTCCTACCTGCACGAATACGGCCCACGGGGCGAGGAGCGCGCCGAGGCGGTCGCCGGGCTGCTCCAGCACGTCGAGACGATGCACCAGGTCGCGGGTCAGCAGCCGCCGCCACGGCCTCACCGCGCGCCGCTACCGACCAACGTCGAGCCGGCCGAACCCCTCAGCGACGTCGCCCTGGGCCGCAAGCTGACGGAGACCTTCGGCGCTGACGAGGTACGCCGCTACGACGCCGACGACGTGGCGGGCACCCCACTCCCCGAGGCCGCCAAGGCCACACTGATATGGGCCGGGCTCCCGGCCGACATCCTGTTCTTCTTCACCGCTGACAACCCGAAGGACGGCCTGTTCGCCAATGTCGGGCTGTACCTGCGCCGGATCGAATCCCGGGCGAGCGCCGAGTCCATCGCGTTCCTGAACGGACACGTCAGGATCGGCACCGACGGGGACGCCCTGATCACCGTCCAGTGCACGGGGTCGGATCTGGAGGGTGAACCGGTCGGCCAGCTCTGGGCCGTCACTCCGGAAAACGGCGCGGGCCGCCGCGTCAACGCCTCGGTGTCCGCCTTCGTCCGCTCCCTCGCGCTTCTGCACACCACGCAGGAGGAGATGCTCGGCCTCGACCCAATCGAGGCGGGCAGGGCCGTCGCCGACTTCCAGGCCCAGCTCGTCGCCATCGACGCGTCGTCCCTCGACGACCCCAGGAACTGGTGGTCGGTGATCGTCGAGCAGATGTGGCACGGCTTGTTCTGATCGACCCTTTCGCCGTGGATGCGCGGCGTGTTGTCGGCAACGCGCCGCGCCTCTTCGCGTACGTACGCACTCTGTGCGCGTGCTTGAGGCGGTCCACGCCGCCCGAGCACAATCCGGCCGGGCTCAAGGGACCGGCCCGACCTGTCCGAGTCGCAGGTCGCCCAGACCGGGAAAGCGCTCCAGACAGGGGTCAACTGCCAGAAGAGGCCGAGGCGTCTTCTCGCCGGCCTCTCCGACTGATCGCCATCACGTGTTGTGGAATACGTACGACCAGGCGGGCTGCTCACCACCCGTCTCGTCGACTCCTGCCAGCTCTCCCAGGACCCAATAGGTCATCTGCCATCGCTCGGAATTGACCGGGGGGAGAATACTCCGCGTACGCAGCCCGGTGACCCACAGCACGACCATGGTGAGGAAATCTTCGAGGCTGTGCGCGGCGGGAAGGCCGGCGAGGTGTTCCTGGTCCGGTTTCGTGGGAACGCGCAGGACGTGTCCGGTGGGCCCGTCGATGACGAGCTTGGCGCCCATCCACTTACCGATCTGGAAGAAGGGCCCGGTTTCGGGGACGGGCTCGATTTCCTCGGGCCAGGAGGACAGTTCGTCGAGAATACCGATCTCCCAGTCGCCGTACGGGTAAAGCCCCATGCCTCCCTCGTCCATGCGGGGCAGCCCGAATTCCAGGAGAAGTTCGCGGGTCGCCGCGTGGGTGAGCCGATCCGGGAGATCCTCGACCTCGATGGGATAGATCGCGTCCTCGCCGAACAGGGCGATGACGTCCTCATAACTCGGGGCCGGCGCGTCGCGCGGACTGCTCGGGCCGGCATCCGAGTAGTCCCAGCTCAGGGGCTCCTGCCGGGCGCCGAAGTCGGAGAGGTCCACACCGTCCGCAGGCCGGATGGCGACCAGACCCGAGTTGCCCCCGAAAACGACGACGTCTCCCACGGCCAGGGGGACGCACGGCAGGACAAAAGCCAGCGCGCTTCGCCGGGGGGACGACGAGCTGAACAGTTCTCGAACGTGAGCGGGTGAAGCGGAGTCGCCCGTGGGTGGCGCGGGCCAGCTGAGATCCGCGCGATGCTCTGCCGGAATCTCGTCATACTCCCAAGGTCCTGCTACACGGTCTCCGGTCTCCGCGTCCCAGATCGAGACAAACGGCTGCTCTTCTCCGTCCACCGTCCGCTGCTGCAAGGCGGCAATGGCAGGTCGGCTCTGCCAGCGCGCCTCCGCCAGAGCGGCGAACCTCCCGGCCCGCAGATAGCGCACATGGTAGCCACCCGGCGGCCGCCAGTCGGCCCATTTGACCTGCCAGGGCAGTGCCATACCAGAGGAGATGACCGCCGAGGCGAATTCGAGATCGCCACGCGAAAGCGCCATCAAGTGCAGCCACGAAGCCCATTCCGTCTGATGCCGTGGTGTGACTCCCCAGCCCCACAGATGAATCGCGTCGGCGGCAGCCGTGTTTCCGGGAATGAGGGAAGTGATGCTTCGTGCCGCGTCCATGAGCGCCGTTTGCGGCAGATTGGCGACGACGCCTCCGTCCCGAAGAACGTCGTCGTACCTTCCCGCTTGTACGGCGTGCATAGCAAGCCCCGTGGCCGCGTACAGGCCGATGGCGCTGCGCTTGGACCACCCCTCGGGGTGGAAAAACCCCGGAGCCGAGCGCATCAGCCAAGCGACCACATGCCCATTGACCCGGCGGAGTTCGGCAGGATCGATCTCTCGACGCAAGGCCTCGGCCAAACCCTCGTCGGCAAAAGAAACCCCGAGAGGTCCGGTCCGAAGAATATCGGGCCCTTCCCTCTCGAATTCGGCGAGTTCGTCCTCGGATACCGGTTCACCGGTCAGCGCGGTGACAAGTTGGGCCCAGACGGGAACGGGTACGAAGCGGGGCTCGGCCAGTGCCAACGCCCGCACCGCAACAGAATCCGTCACCGCCGGCGGAGACTCGACGGCTGCCGCGGACAGCCGAAACACCGCCCTGGTATCAGCGTGGGTCGGCAGCAAGTCGGGAATCACGTGGACCATCACGGCCAACTTGCCACTCGCCAGCCGCGGAAGGGTCCGAGTCACCAGTCGCTCGGGCTCGTGCGACCGCCGTGTCGGCCCGGCACGATGGGCATTGACGACCAGTAGCAACCGCTCCTCGGGCCACGAATCGAGCGCGAAACGCCAGTTGTCCCGCTTGTCCGCGGACAGATCGACTCCGAGCGCCGTGAGGGCCTGCCGCATGACCAGCTCGGCGGTGAGACCGGTGGCATCGACGACAACACTGCCGGGCACCTGCTCGTGTACCTCCCGCATGACCGCCGAGGCGTCATGGCCGTCCGTGGAGACAAGAAGGGCCACCTGGCCGCCGAGCCCGCCCTCACGCCACCATGCGCCGACGCGACCGGGGAGCTCTTCCTTGGGAATTTCGGGGGTGCCGGTAGTGGGCTCGGGCATGGTCCTCCTCAGTTGGCGATGACTGCTCGACCCTACGTGTGGGTGGGTGCGATTGGCCCGAGTCGTTGCTGTCGCATGCCCCGGGCAGGCGGTGTCGTGGGCGGTGGCGGTCTCAAGCCGGGGCCGGCGCGACGCGGCGCAGCACCACGACCCAGTCGTCCTCGCTCGGCCATCCCGTCAAGTCTGCGAGCTGCCACGTCTCGTCGCCCACAGGGAAAGTCTCGCCAACGCGGAGGGTGTGATACTGCTCCTCGGCTGCGACGATCCCGAGCCGAACCCTGACCGAGGCGTCAGACTCCCTATAGATGTCCATCACTGCGAAGCTCGCCTTCTCGGTATTGCGCTGAATCCCGTGCCAGAGGGGAATCATGTCGACGCTCACTTCTCATCCTCCAAAGATGCGTACTGGTTGTTGCAGTATTTCATGAATTCCTTGATGGTCAGCGGCTGAGGATGTCTCTCGTTGTGCGGATTGCGCAACTGAATGAGACCCTTTTCGTCGACCGAGACGATCTCGTAGGCGTGGGAACTCAGGAGGTTCTTCTCCATCTTGTTCTCCACGCCCGTGCCCTTGGAGCGGGTGCCGATAACGACTGGTCTGCCGCTTTCCGTGAGCTCTCGCAGATGGGCCAGGAGCTGCCTTTCCGGACTGCGTCCGTGCATATCGTACTGCGTCGGGAATTCGTGGTTCTCCGACGTACGTCCCGTGAGTTGGGCGAGCAACTCGGCACGGCTTCCCGAGGAGGATCCCTGGGCGATGCGGGAGTAGCCCGTCAGTAGTTTGTCATCGAAGTCCTTGTTGCGCGCGTACTGCGACAGGTCCGCGCGCTTCTCGTCGTCCCAGAACTGATCCAGGCCCGCGATGGCCTTCTCCATGATCGCCGGCCAGGCCACGCCCGTTTCATTGGCGTTGGCGTAGACGGTGGTGCTGGGGAAGTCGCTGTACACGGGCAGGTCCGGAGTGACGCGCACGGTCAGGATGCGGCCGGTCGGAGCCTGGTTGCCGTAGTTGTTGCGTGCGACCTCGTGGAAGCGGACCTCATAGTTGCCGTCCTCCGTCTCACGGATCATGTCCTGGAGGAGATCCGGGTACCTGCTCGCGACGGCGCCCAGGGTAGCGATGATGCCGCAGTCGCCAATGGCGCCCTGTTTCGTCTGCTCGCGCGACGGAGGCCCGTCGAACAGCGGCACGCGCGTCCCGTCGGGACGGTCCAGTGGAGTGCCGTAACGGTCGGGCTGGAACTCCGCCAGCTTCGTGTGGTCGCCGAAGCGCGGCTGATCCACCTCAGTGGTGATCTCGGCGGGCTCGGCCTGGCCTGACCAGGGCAGGGACTGCAAGATCCGCTTGAACCGGCCTCGCTTTTGCGGCTGGTCGTCCGAGGCGGGGGAGCCCTCGCGCGACTCGTCGGCGAATGGGTCCCGGGCACCGGTCTGCTCGGCAGCCCCCGTGGCGGCGGGGCGCAGGGCCTCTCCCGCGCCCGCGATTGCGATCTCCGTCGGTGAAACGTGGCCGTTCGAGCGCTGCGAGTCCGTCGGCGCGGATGTTCCGTCGAGCGCAGTCGCATTGCCCGCGGTCCCGTTCCCCGCGTGGGAGTTGGCGTTTGCGGGATTCGCCGAAGGCGTGCGCTCGCTATCGGCCGGGATGGTCGGCGTGCCAGAGGGCTCCGCCGGGGGACGGCGGTCTGCGCCTGGGGAGTCGGCGGGCGGCCTGTGGCCCGAACCTGCCGGGGTCGACGGGGGCCTGCGGTTGGGGGCCGCGGGATGGGGCGGGCCCGCCTGAGGCGCCTGAGTGGGCGGTGTGTTCTGGTCGGGTGTTGGAGCCTGCGGTGTGTTCTGGCCCGGATTCGCCAGCGTCTGCGCCAGTTCTTTGACGAATTCCAGGTGCTGCCGAATCTCCCCGACCTGAACCCTTTGACTCGGCGTGTGGTACTTGCCGAGCTCAGTCTTGATTTGAGACTCGGTCTTGCCTTCCGCACGCAGTCTGTTCCGCTCGGCTGCCTTGAGATTCTTGAGGTTCGGGTCCGCTCGATAAGTCGTGCTGTAGTAGACGGGAGCGCCGTCCATCGCCTGGGAATCTTTGATTGTTTTGGAGCAGTTGGCATGGCCGGTGGGATGACCGGATGCGGTGGTGCGCAGGCCGCAAGGCTCACGCTCGGTGTAGAGACCCTTGACCTCGACTTTGGCTTGCTTATGGGCTTCGCGATTCTCGTTGAGCTGGTCGATCCAATTGAGAATGTGGGATTCGGAGTGAACCGGGTCGGCGCCGTCCGGGGCAGGGGGAACCGATGAATCGACGATGTAGTGACTTTCCTTGGTGTCGGGGTCGAGAACTTCCACGACCGCGTAGTTCTTGCCGGAGAAGTCGGGCGCACTGCTCTCCGTCTCCTCCAGCATCCGCTTGCTGTCCTCTACATCCCGAAGGATCGTCCCGTCCGGGTGCGAGGCGAGTTCGCGTCGCCAGGGAGCCGCTGATTCGTGGAACTTTCCGTCGTTGTACACATCGTTGCGCGCGGCCGGGTCAGGGTTCACGCCGACGGCGTTGTTGGCATGGAAGGACTGGCTGATGCGGGCCAGTGCGGCGATCGCGGTGTACCGCTGGCCGTCGTTCATCTGCGACCACGCCGGATCAAGATGCTTCCGGAGATCACTGTCCGTGAAGTTTGTCGACGGCATCGGAACATCCCGGTGCGCCGTCATCGCGGCCTTGTGGGTGGCATCCGCCTGCAGGAGAGCTTGCTGGGCATGGGCGAGCCGCTGCTCCGCCGCCGCCCGCTTGGCCTGAGCCGCCTGCTTCGCTTCGTCAGTCTTGGCTTTCCGCTCCGCGGTCGCCGCCCTGGTCCGTTCTGCCTTGGCGTCGGCTACTTCCTTCCGTGCCCGGTCATAGTCCTGCCTGGCTTCACGTACCAGCCGTGCCGACTCCGCGTGCGCCTGGCGGCGACCGATGGATTCCCGCAGTACGCCGGCCAAGGGCACCCGGGGCGGGTCGCCTTGTGGCTGGGCCCACTGCCGCATCTGCGCCCGTATCGGGGCCGGATCGATCCGATGGACGGCGTGGGCGTCTCGAAGGTCCCCCTGTGCTCCGTCCGGAGGAAGGCCCGCATGCTCAGCGGTCCGTGCTTCCGGGTCGGGAAGGCTCTGGTTGCGCCGTTCGCGAGTGGCTTCCGCGCTGAGGGCTTGGGACTCAAGGTGCGAACCGGCCGGGCGCTGGGACACTGCGTGATCGGTATCCGCAGGTGTGGCCAGGCCCTGGTTTTGCGTGGTGCGCTGATTGGTGGTCTCGATAGGTCGACGGTTGGCGTCCAACGGGATCGCGAAGACGCCGTTGTCGCCGATGTGCAGCGGGGTGGTGCTGTGCCGGCCCGTCTGCGGGTCGGCGTAGACGATCTGGCCGTTGTGGTTGACCACGTTCCAGGCGTGAGCGCGGCCGTCGGCGTGCTGGGTGATGATTACGGCCTGTGAGCCGTGGCCCTCGTTGCGGAGGGAGGACTCCAGGTTGTCGTACGCGCCGCGACCGTCGCCGAAGTCCTCGAACTCGGCGCCCAGGGCGTTCTCGATACGGTCGCGGCCGTTGGGCTCGGGCGTGTCGGCGGGGGTGCCGTCCTCGTTCGGGCTGCGGCGGGCGGCAACCATAGGGTTGCCCGCGTAGGACTCGACGAACGCCAGTGACGCGTCGGTGCAGTTCACGTTTCGGCCGGATTCGTCCGGGCTCTGGCCGCGCAGATCGTCGACCCAGGTGCCCTCGCGCGGGTCAGGGGCCTGCTGAAACGATCCGTCCTCGTTGCGCGGGAAGCTCTCCTGCTGCGCGCGGTTGTCGGCGTCGGTGGGGTCCTCATAGCCATCCGGCGGACCGGAGGGACGCGTGGTAGTGGACGGGAAGACAGGTTCCCTGGTCGCCGCTTGCTGGTCGGTGTCTTGTGGGGTCTGGGTGGTCTGGGTGTCCTGAGGGGCTGGGGAATCCTGGCTGCCCTGCGTGTCCCGCGCATCGTCTGGCTGCGGGCTGTCCGGGTCCGTCGCGTCCGAGCCCTCGGTCGTTACCGCGTCCCGGTCCGTGGTGGAGTCCGTGTCCGGGGCGGCCTCGGATACCTGAGCCGGGTTGGACTCCTGGATGGTGTTCGTGTTCGGAGAGGCGTCCCCGTCCTGCGGTGACGTCGTCTCCGGGCTTGCAGTCGTTTCGGGAACCGGCGTCGTCTCCGGCGATGTGGAGGATTCCGGGGTCGTCGACGGCGGCGCTGTGTCGGTGCTGCCGTCGATCGCGTTCTGTTCGGCGGTCGCGTCGTCATTGCCGGAGGGCGCCTCCTCAGTGGACAGCGGGGGGTCGTCGAGAGTTCCGTCCGGCCGAGCGTCGGGACGTGACTGATCCGTCGACGAGTCCGGACCCGAGCTGTTGGTGGTGTCCGGAGTGTTCTGAGTGGACGGTTGAGGCGTCGACGGGGTCAGGAAGTACGGAGTGATCGGATTCCGATTGGCGTCCAGCGGGGTGTAGAAGACCTCTTGGGCACCCAGGTGGATCGGAGTCTCACTGACGACGCCTGTTTGCGCGTCGACGAACAGTATCTGGCCGTTGTGGTTGACCGCGGCGAAGGCATGGCCGCCACCGCCGGGCCAGTTGACGCCGATCACGGCTGCCGAGCCATGTCCGGCCTGCGACAGGTCGTAGGCGATACGTGCGTACGGGTTGGGATGGTCCTTGCCCGCATACGTGCTGGGTGCGCCGGCCCAACGCGCCTGGTTGTCGACCGAGTCGTGCTCCGCGGAGAAGGTGTTGAGGCTGCCGTCCGCATTGAGGTCCAAGGTGCGCGGGGCGGACACCGTCGGGCGGCCGAACCACGTCTCAAGGAACGAGCGGGTGCAGTCGGCGCAGTTGTTGGACCGGCCGGGCACCCCCACGCCGCCGTCGTTCTGCAGACCAACCCAGTTTCCCTGCCGCGGGTCCGCGTACACCTGCGGGGTGCCGTCGGGGTTCCTCGGGTGTGCGTTCTGGAGGTCCTGCTGATGGACGGGGTCGGGTGTGGTCAGGCCTTCGAACGGAATGTTCAGGTTGTCACGGATATCCGAAAGGCTGACTGCATGGGGCGGAGGCATAGGCGCTGTGGATTGCTTGAGCACGCCGTCGTCAGCGGTGGGCTGGTTCTGATGGGACGTCTGGTTGGTCGCGTCCGGCTGCTGATTGCCCGGCTGCTGGTTGTTCGGTGCCGGCGTCCCCTGGGCGTTCGGCATGGAAGTGGGGGAATCGACCGGTGACTGCTGGTCCGGCGCACGGTTCGTCGGCTGCTCGCCGCGGGGCGGCGTGGTCGGGCGCGCAGGCGTCTCGGCACGCGGGGTGTCGGTGCGCGGCTGTGTGGTCGAGCGGCTCGGTGTATCAAGGCGCGGTGTAGCACTGCGCGGCGCCTCGGTCCGCGGCGGCGAAGCGGCACGGTTCTGTTGGGTGTTCCGCGACGGCGTCATGGGCCTGGTGCTCGGCTGTTCCGCACGCGACGTCGTGGCGCTGGGCCTGGTCGCCCGCGGTGTCCTCGTGGGGTTGCCGGCCACCGGCGCCTGCGTCGGGATGGGACCGGCCGTCGGTGGCGGCATGGCTCCCGGGGCCGATGTTGAGGGCGTCGCGGACGACGGGGCCGCCTGCTGCGGGATGCGCGCCTCACCGGGCTGCATACCAGGGGCCGGGGGCGCGGCCGTGGCGGCGTTGCCCATGAGGTCGAAATTTTCGTCGGCCGGGTTTTGCGGGGTTGGTGTTGACGGTGTCGGTGCGTGGACCTGGCCAGGGCGGGGGTTTGCGGTGGGTGGGTTGCCGGGCATGGAGACGCCCGGCATGGAGGCGCGGCTGCCCTGGCTCCGGTTGTCGTTGTTGTCACCGTCGTGGGAGTCGACCGGCATGGTGCCCTGAGGCGGTGCGGACATGGTGGTGCCCGATTCGCGGTCGACCTGGTGCACGCCCGGTTCGGGGCGGGAGTTGCCGGGAGCCGGGGACGGTGCGTCCTCCGGGTGTTTTGTCTCCGGTGGCGGGGACGGCATGGGCGCGGGCTCGGTGTTGCGCGGGTCCGGGATCGACGCGCCCTGCTGCGGGGTGTGGACGTCGACGCCGTCCGGGCGGCTTGGGCGAGCGGTGTCCGGAACAGTGTCCGGCGCCGGGGAGCCATCGACATCCGGCGTGGTGCCCGGGCCCTCGACAGGCGAGGAGTAGGAGGGCAGGGACGGCCCGGTGCCCGGTGCCGTGCTCGGCGAAGCGTCCGACGTGCTGTCCGGACGGCCGGAGTCAGGGATGGTGCCGGGGGCCGGTCCACCCTCGACGTCAGGCCTCGTCGTGGTGGAGAGCGTGGACGCGTCCGGAGACGAGTCAAGGGTGGCCGAGTCGTCGCCCGAAGGACGGCCGATGCTCTCGATATAGGCCTGGGTGCCCACGTCGAAGGGGCTGGGCGAGTCGGATCCACGGCTTGGCGAGGGCGACGACGAGGGGCTCGACGAGCCCGGGTTGCCGGTGCTGTCCGTGCTGCTGTTGGACGGCGTACTCAAGGAAGAGGGGGAAGAACTCGTCGAGGCCGACGGCCCGAAGGAGGGCGAACTCGTCGAGGTCGACGGTCCATCGGGCAACGAGGACGGACTCGACGACGAGGACCGGATCGACGACGAGCTGTCCGAACCGCTCGCCGCAGACGAGGACGACGGACCGCCGATATCCGGTGCCCTGCGCCCGGAATCGCCGCTGACCGAACTCGGCGAGCCACTGGAACTCGGGGAGCGGCTCAACGAACCGCTCTCATCCGATGACGAGTTGGATGAGCTGGGCGAGTTCGAAGAATTGGAGGAACCGGAGGAGCTGTCGGAGGAGCTGCTGTCGTTGGGCGAGGCATTGTTGTTCGTCGACGAGAAATCGTTCGTCGGCGAATCGTTGGATCTCGACGAACTGTCGTTTCCGGAGCCGGATGAGCCGTCGCCGCCGTCGTTTCCGCTGTTGGTCAGTCCGTCGCGGGCGCCGCGCCCCGCGCGTGAGCCGGCGCCGTCGCGCAGGGACTCACCGAAGGTGGAACCGGAGTTCTTCAGGGCCTCCTTGCCTTCTTCGTAGCCCTTCTTGGTGGTGCGTTCCAGGTCGTAGCCCGACTGCTTGCCGAAGTTCTGCTCGACGGTCTGGGCGACCAGGTCGGAGGCCATGGCTTCCAGAGCGGAGACAAAGGGTTCCTTGGCGGTCTCCAACACCGCCTGCAAGATCTGTTGGGCTGCCTCCTTGACAAGTTTGCGCAGGATCAACCGCGTGGCGGCGACCGCGCCCATCGCGCCGAGTTCGGACAGCCCCAGAGTGAAGGGAGCGGCGGCCTGGGCCGCGACGATCTCGATCGCCAGGATGACCAACTGGGCGATCACCGCCAGCTTCAGCCCGATGATGAGGATCGCCGCAGCGTCCAGGCAAATGGCGATCAGCTCGGCGCCCTCGCGGGCGTCGTCGAAGTAGCCAGAGCCGCCGCCGAACTTCTCCCAGGTCTTGTCGAAGCCCTCGATGGAGTCGCCGGTGTTCTCGGCGAGGACGTTACCGGCAGCGCTCATGCCACGAGCCTGGAGGCTCTGCACATCAGCGGCGAACCGGCGCCAGGTGTTGGCGCACTCCATCATCTTGTCTTCGTTGCCTGTGGGCCAATCGAAGCCGCACATCTCGAGAACCCACTCAAGTCCGTTCGGCAGCATCAAAGCCATGACGAAGCCCCCCGTTATCGCCCATGTAGTTCGTGTCGTCCCGGCCCCGCGGGCCGACCGGCTCCTTCCGCCTCAGCGCCGGCGGAAGGACCCCGCTTCTCTGCTGCCGGAGGCGCCATTAAGCGCCTCGTGAGTGCTCGATCGACTGGCATCGGCACAGAGCCATGCCCATGCCAGCGCCTGCTCAACGACCCTTCCGGCCCCTCGACCCTGCTGGGTCACAGCGCTGTAGCAGACATCCGGTCCAAAGCCCGTCCGGCCGCCTGACGGCAGCCCTAGCCATTGGACCGGCGCAGGCTGCGGTACAGCTCGATCGCGGAGTCCGGTGGAAAGTTGGGAACATAGGTGACGGATCCGTCGATTTTGGAGATCACCATGTGACTGCCACCCAACGGCGCCTGAGTGCCGGGCGGCGGCGGGGGCATGACGGCGTGGACCAGGAAGCCGATGTCGAACTCCGCCACGTACAAAGGCGCCGGGTTTCCTTCCGGATCCAGTACTTCGAATCGGGCGCGAGCGGCAGCCAATGCCTCTTCGGCAGTGGCGGGGATGGGCTGTACCGGTTCCGGAGCGTCCGGATGCGACACGAACTCTCTCCTGTCAGTGAAAGGGCGCCTGTGGGCCAGGCGCGGTCATGCGGTTGTCGTCGAGCCGAACGCGGGGCAGGTGACTGACGAAACGTCGAGCCGGAGCCGAAACCGATACGGCGCGAACACTCGGCCCTGGCTGCCGCGGCCGTGCTGCCGCGGCGGTCCCGCAGCCCCGTTGTACGGTCGCCACACCCCGTGGTGCGGGCCGTGTCACTTGCTCGTGGACTTCGAAGCCCGCCTCTCGCCGCCGAACCGGTTCTCCGGCTTCTGCTCCTTGATCAGAGCATCGTTGAAGCCCTCGTTCTCCTCATGGTTCTTCGCCATCCGCTCCAACGCCTTCCCGATTTCGTTGAGCTTGGTGGCAAGATGCTCCATCGAGTCCGTCATGCCGTCGCGCAGGCCTTCGTAGACCACACCGAACTTCTCGCCGAGCTCGTCGTCACCCCACGGTGGGGTGCCTTCCTTGTCACTGAAGGTGGTCAGGCCCTTCCAGGCATCCTGGACGACACTCGAGAACGTCGTCTCCTTCGGCGCCTCGCCTCCGCCGCCACCACCGTCACCCTGCGCGGCCAGGCCGTTCTTCAGCTTGGCGGTCGCCTGATAAAAATCTCTGCCGATCTCGGAGAAGTTCTTCCCCTCGACCTTCAGCATCTTCGGATTGCTCTTGAACCCATCACCCATGTCTGCGCCCCCCGTTCACCATCCGGCACCATCGAGCTGCCGTTTCACATCCGTTTCATGGCTGTGCCAGCGTACCTAGAGGTACTGACGGCCCCTCAGCGCCTCGTGTCACAGTGCTGTCCCAGGAGCGTCCGGTCGATACACCGTCCGAGAAAAAGCGATCGCCGTGCTTAGAGGTGGCCGATGACTAACTCGCACATGCGCAGCGCCGACTGGGTGCCGTCAGACCCGTCGGGTCCAAAGAAAGGACGGGGCCATTTCTTTGAACCCGACGTTCACCGGTAGGCGGTGCGCCGACGAGCAGGTCCGCACCTCGGTGGGCACGGGAGCCTTGGTCCGTATCCGGCCCCGGCTCACCCCCGGTGCCCACCCCGCCCCCGCTTCTTCGGCCCCGTGACCAGGTTGGTCGAAGGACCGTCGTGCTCGGCACGCTCCTTCTGCTCTTCCTCGTCCCGCTCGCGCTCCCACCGCTCGCGCTTCTCGCGCTCGGCCTCGCGGTCCTCCATGGTCTGCGACTCGGCGGCGCGGCGGATCTCGGCCATACGGTCGCCCAGCGCCCCCATGTAGCGCTCGTTCTTGATGACGTCGGTCATTCCCATACGTCCCGACAGGATGCCCTGAGCCATCTCCTGGAGCGGTCCGCTCACATTGGGGTTGTTGGCCAGAGTGCGCAGCGCCTTGTGGAGGCTGCGAGCCTGCTCTGGGCCCTGCGCGACGTCCAGCAGCTCGGAGTCGTCGATCTCCCGCTTGCCCGGTCCCGGCCTGTTGGTCATGAGAACCCCCATTGAGCCCAGAGGGCCCTTCGCGCGCACCGAACGCGTCTTTCGCGCTCGTCACAGCGTGCTACATATGTTGACGAGATTATCAAGCCGCCCGTTTGGGCCGTCAAACAGAGCGCATTCGCGCGCCGCACTCCCGCGCCTCTCGCCCCAGTCCGGTCCCCATCCGGGGTCGACCTTGTCCTTTTTCGTCAAGGAAGCCCATTTCTCCCAAAAGCGCCTGTGGCGAGAAATAGTCCGAACACGCTGAGGAGTTCATGCGCCTGACGAGGCTCGCACGAGGCCGGGATTGCCCGTCTCATCCCGCAGAGCCCATCTCATACCGCTGCATGCCACCTACGCCTCTTTGCCTCTCCCCCGGCTCATAAATTCGTGACGTG
This sequence comes from Streptomyces sp. NPDC003077, assembly GCF_040611095.1. Taxonomy (NCBI): domain Bacteria; kingdom Bacillati; phylum Actinomycetota; class Actinomycetes; order Kitasatosporales; family Streptomycetaceae; genus Streptomyces; species Streptomyces sp. NPDC003077. The sequence goes on from NZ_JBEXNM010000008.1 coordinate 36,945, forward strand.
AGAGACAGCAATTATGTGCTGCGCCAAATATTGCGGCACAAACCAGCAGAAAAGGGTACTAAGTCCCCTGTGCTTGGACGTGCGCTGAGCTTTGCGCTTGCGGCCCCCATGCGCGAGAGATCCCCCGGTGATCCCGAACTCGGAGGTCCCCGCCGCGTATGTGCGTTTGCCACCGGCGGCTTGGAGGAGTCGGCCCCACTCCCCTCCGACTCACTGCGCCGGCCGGTTGGTCAGTCACTGACCAACCGGAATGAGAATCGGTCACTCATTTTGAAGAACCTGCAAGCTGTCCCGCCCTCACGCCGTCCGGCGCAGCAAGGCCAGGTACATCGCGTCCGTGCCGTGCAGGTGCGGCCACAGCTGGACGTCCGGGCCGTCGCCGAGGCCGGGGACGCCGGGGAGCAGCGGCCGGGCGTCGATCCACTCGACCTCCGCGACGCTGCCGCCGCGGCCCTTGAGCACGTCCTCCACCACGGCCCGGGTCTCCGCCAGGTGCGGCGAGCAGGTCGCGTAACCGACCACGCCGCCCACCCGGACCGCCGCCAGCGCCTGCCGCAGCAGCTCGCGCTGGAGCGGCGCGAAACCGTCCAGGTCGTCCGGCCGGCGGCGCCAGCGCGCCTCGGGGCGGCGGCGCAGCGCGCCCAGGCCGGTACACGGAACGTCCATCAGCACCCGGTCGAAGGAGCCGGGCCGCCAGGCCGGGCGGGTACCGTCGGCCGCGATGACCTGGTACGGGCCTGGGTTGCCCGCCAACGCGCGGGAGACCAGGCGGGCGCGGTGCGGCTGCTTCTCGGCGGCCAGCAGCGACGCCCCTCGCTGGGCCGCCAGCGCGGCCAGCAGCGCGGCCTTGCCGCCGGGGCCCGCGCAGCCGTCGAGCCAGCGGCTGTCCTCGCCCTCGACGGGCGCGTTGGCCAGGGCGAGCGCGACGAGCTGGCTGCCCTCGTCCTGCACCCCGGCGCGCCCCTCGCGCACCGCGTCCAGCGCGCCGGGCTCGCCGCCCTCGGCGAGCCGCACCGCGTACGGCGACCAGCGTCCGGGCACGGCCCGGTCCTCTCCGGCGGCCGTCAGCAGTTCCTCGGTGGTGGAGCGGCCGGGCCGGGCCACGAGCGTGACCTCCGGCCGGTCGTTGTCGGCCTCCAGCAGGTCCTCGATGCCCGCGCGGGGGCCGCCGAGCGCGTCCCACAGGGCGGAGACGATCCAGCGGGGGTGGGCGTGCACGATCCCGAGGTGCTCCTCGGGGTCCTCGTCGTACTCGGGCGCGACCCGCTCCAGCCAGTCGTCGAAATCGTGCGCGGCGACCTTGCGCAGCACCGCGTTGACGAACTTCGCCCGCCCGTCGCCGAGCACCACCCGCGCCAGCTCCACGCTGGCGCTGACGGCGGCGTGGGTGGGGATGCGGGTGCCGAGCAGCTGGTGCGCACCGAGCGTGAGCACGTCCAGCACCGGCGGGTCCACCTCGCGCAGCGGCCGGTCCACGCACTGCGCGATGATCGCGTCGTACGTGCCCTGGCGGCGCAGCGTGCCGTAGACCAGTTCGGTCGCCAGCGCCGCGTCCCGCGCGTCGAAGTCCCCGTTCTCCCGGGCCTTGCGCAGCAGCGGCGGCAGCACGAGGTTCGCGTACGCGTCCCGCTCGTCGACCGCGCGCAGCGCCTCGAACGCGAGGATCCGGACGGGATCCTTCTGGGGCCTGCGGTAGGGCTTGGCGGGACGACGGGGCTGACTCACGAGAAATGTGCTCCGGATACGCGGGACGGAATTCCTCCACCACCCTACGTCGGCGGTGTGCGGGCGCCACGGGGTGGGCGGCGGCACGACGCCGCAGGCCAGGGGCGACGCCCGCCGGTGAGGGAACCGGCCCCTACCAAGGAAACCTTCGCCGGGCCCTATGCGCCCAGCCGCTCCCCCTCGCCGATCCGCACGCCGCGGGCCCAGTCGGCGCCGCGCATCGGCTTCTTGCCCTGGGCCTGGACCCACAGCAGTTCCACCGCGTGGCTGCCGGTGCCGACGTACACGGCCTTCTTGGTGACGGCCAGTTCCCCGGGCGCCAGGTCCGTGCGGTCCGGGACGAGCCCGACCGACATCAGCTTCAGCCGCTCGCCCCGGAAGAGCGTCCAGGCGCCGGGCGCGGGGGCGCAGCCGCGCACCACGCGGTCCACCCGCAGCGCCGGGGTGGACCAGTCCACCTTGGCGTCCTCGACCTCGATCTTCGGGGCGAGGGTGATGCCCTCCGCGGGCTGCGGCACGGGCTGGAGGGTGCCGTCCTCGATGCCGTCCATCGTGGCGGCCAGCAGCCCGGCGCCCGCCAGGGCCAGGCGGGTCAGCAGGTCGCCGCTGGTGTCGGTGGGCCGGACCTCCTCGGTCAGCACGCCGAAGACCGGTCCGGAGTCCAAGCCCTCCTCGATCTGGAAGGTGGAGGCGCCGGTCACCTCGTCCCCGGCGAGCACGGCGTGCTGGACGGGCGCGGCGCCGCGCCACGCCGGCAGCAGCGAGAAGTGCAGGTTGACCCACCCCTTGGCGGGGATGTCCAGCGCCACCTTGGGCAGCAGCGCCCCGTAGGCGACCACCGGGCAGCAGTCCGGCGCGATCTCGCGCAGCCGCGCGAGGAACGCCTCGTCGCGCGGCCGGGCGGGCTTGAGCACCTCGATGCCCGCCTCCTCCGCGCGCTCGGCCACGGGGCTGGCGACGAGCCGCCGGCCGCGGCCGGCCGGGGCGTCGGGCCGGGTGACGACGGCGACGACCTCGTGCCGGTCCGAGGCGATCAGGGCATCCAGGGCGGGTACGGCGACCTCGGGGGTGCCGGCGAAGACGAGCCTCATGGGTGGCGTACTACCTCTCACACGCTGCGGAACGGCGCCCCAGTCTATGGTCCGCGCCGTTTGGGGGCGTACGGAGGAACGCGCGCCCTGCGTCGAAGGTCGTGCGCCCCCATACCGTGACCACAGCCGCCGCTGCGGCGTTGGTCAAGCAGCATTGACCGACGCCGGGAAGGCGGCAACGCCTGGCGGCTCGCGCGCCGGTTGGTTCATCGTTTCGTCCGCCCTTCACTTCCTTGCCACTTTCCTTGTCACCATCAACGCCGGTTCGAGAGGCTTGTTCATGGCCGACCACGCAACCCACGACGCCCAGGCGCGCGCCAGCCTTCATCTCCTGGTGCGGGACATCGAGCGGGTCCGCCGACAGGTGGACGCCCTGCGCACCCTGACCGCTCAACTCGGCAACGTCTACCGGCCACGGCGCACCGGCCCGTCCGCGGGCTTCGTCGTCTACGGACGCGCTCCCGCGCCGACCGTGCGGCTCGCCCAGGAACTGCGCGACAGCGTCGAAACGCTTGTCACGGCGGCGGTCGACTTCGACCGTTCGCTGGGCTTTTCGTGGGACGCGGTGGGCTCGGCGCTCGGGGTCACCAAGCAGGCCGTGCACCGCCGTTACGGGGCGCGCCGCGCGGCCCCCCAGTCCGCCGAGGCCGCGGAGGCGGTCCGCACGGCGGAGGCGCCCGCGGCGCGCGCGCTGTCCCGGCCGCCGGGCCTGTCCCCCGCCCCTTCCGTCCCCGCCGCACGCGGCCTGCCGGCCCAGGCCTCCGCCAAGCCCCGTGAAGAGGCCCGCCCCGGCGCCTTCCCCGGCCCCCGCAACGGCTGACATCCTCCCCACCGCCCCGGAGCCGCCCATCAGCAGCTCCGGGGCGTTGCCATCAGCAGCTCCGGGCCTGGTGCCATCAGCAGCTCGGGGGCCGTCGCCCGGTGCTCCGCCCCGTTTCCCCGCCTTTGGTCATTCGCTCGGTACGCCGGTCGGGCCGGTCCCGGGCGTCGCCTCCGCCCCGCGTGAGACGCGTCCCCGGAGTCGTACGAGCCACAGGCCGCAGGAACCGCGGCCCCGGTGACGCGGCGAACCGCAGCCACGCCCCCTCATCCCAGATCCGGCGGATCGATCCGCAGCCGCACCGCCTCGCCCTCCCGCTTCACCAGCCGGGCCGCGCGCGCCGCCTTCAGGGACGCCGCCAGCTCCGCGCCCTGTCCGGGCCGGACCCGCACCAGGGCCCGTTCCCACTGCTCACCCGGTGGCGGATCGCCCGGACGCCGGGGGCGGCCCGGTTCGGCCGCCGGTATCGGCACCGGCCCCAGGATCTCCGCCCCCTCCGGCAGCCGCGCCGCCGCGATCAGCCCCATGACGTCCTCCCCGCGCCCCGTCACCGCCGCCATCCGCGACACCGGCGGGAACCCCAGCTCGGCGCGCTCCGCCAGCTCCCGCACCGCGTGCCCGACCGGGTCCCAGCGCACCAGGGCCTGCACGGGGCGGAGCGTGGGTTCCGCGATCACCGCGACCGTCCCGCCGTCCTCCTGGCCGCGCACCAGCGCCGCGGCCTCCAGCCAGCGCCGCAGCGCCTCCTCGCCCGCCCGCAGGTCGGGACGGCTGAGGAGCGCCCAGCCGTCCAGCAGCAGGGCGGCGGCGTAGCCGCCCTCGGCCACCGGCTCGGCGCCCGGGGTGCTGACCACCAGGGCCGGCGTGCCCGGCACCGACGCGAGCACGTGATCCCGCCCCGAGGTGCGCACCGGCACCGCCGGGAACGCCCGGCCCAGTTCCTCGGCCGTACGCCGGGCGCCGACCACCCGGGCGCGCAGCCGTACGCCGCCGCACTCCGGACAGTGCCAGTCGCCCTCCGCACGCCCGCACCAGCCGCAGCACAGCTCGCCCCCGCCCCGTGCCTCCAGCGGCCCGGAGCAGGCCCGGCAGCGCGCCGGCTCGCGGCACCGCTCGCAGGACAGCCGGGGCACGTACCCGCGCCGCGGCACCTGCACCAGGACCGGGCCGCGCGTGAGCCCGTCCCGCACCACCTGCCAGGCGAGGGTGGGCAGCCGGGCGGCCCGCGCCGCCGCGTCGCGCGCCTCGTCGGCGTCCGAGACCGTACGGATCAGCGGCGCCGCCGCGCGCACCCGCTCGCGGTCGGCGACCAGGGGCCGCGCCCACCCCGTCTCCACGAGCTGGGCCGCCTCGACCGTGCAGCCCAGCCCGCCCAGCAGGAACCCGGCCCGCTCGGTGACGGCCCGCTGGAGCAGCACCTCGCGGGCGTGCGGCTGAGGGGCGTGCGGGTCGCTGTGGCTGGAGTCGCCGTCGTCCCAGATGGCCACCAGGCCCGGATCGCGCACCGGGGCGAACATCGCCGCGCGGGTGCCGACGACCGCTCGTACGGACCCCCGGTTGACCGCCAGCCAGCGGCGGTACCGTTCCTCGGGCCCGACATCGGCCGTCAGCAGTACATGGCGCCCCTCACCGATCAGCCCGGTCAGCTCGGCGTCCACCCGCGCCGCCGCCCGGCCGTCCGGCACCACGACCAGCGCGCCCCGCCCGGAGGCGAGCGCGGCGGCCACCGCCCGGGCCAGCTCACCCGGCCAGTGCGGACCCGGCAACGCCGTCCACACGGCGCGCGGGGCGTCCCCTCGGGCGAGGGCGTCCAAGAACCCCGGGCCCGCCGGGTAGCGCTCCCAGCTCCCCGCCGCCGGCGGCGGGTTGGGCGGCAGCGGGGCGGGCGAGGGCCGGGCCTCCGCCCGCGCGCGCCGGGGCGGGACCGCGAGCTGGACGACGTCGGCGAGCGTGCCCGCGTACCGATCGGCGACGGCGCGGCACAGGCTCAGCAGCTCCGGCGTCAGCACCGGCTCCTCCGACAGCACCTGCGCGATCGGCGCCAGCACCCCGCGGAACTCACTCTCCGCGACCCGCTCCACGACGAACCCGCTGACCAGCTTCCCCCCCTCGCGCCGCCCGCCCTTCTCCCCCGCCCCGAAACGCACCCGCACCCGGACGCCGGGGCGCGCCTGGGCGTCCATCGCGGCGGGCACCGCGTAGTCGAAATACCGGTCCAGATGGACCAGCCCCTTGTCCACGAGCACCCGGGCGACCGGCAGCGTCTCCGCCAGCTCGGCCCCCCGCCACGTCCGCGGCCTGGCCCGCGCCGCCTTCGTCCCCCGCACCGCCTCCCGAATCAGCGCAAGCTGCTCCGGCGCCTCCCCCGCCCCGGCACTCCCCCGCTCGTTCTCCCTGCTCACAGCCTCAGTCCTACCAGAGGGGTCTGACAGCGGCGGGAGGCCCACCACCCTCCCGCGCCGCACGGAGCCACAACCGGCCCCCGGGACCGTTTCCCGGCGGCGGCCGAAGGGGAAACGGGAAACCCGTCCGGGCGCCTTGTTCCGGGCCCCTGGCGGACCGCAGTCTGTCGGACAGCGAAAGCCGCTGCTCGGCACCGCGCCCCCAGGGCGATCCCACGACGGAGGTCTCCATGCACGAGCAGCCCAACCGCTTCGGAAGAGCCCTGCGCACCTCCCGCCTCGCCGCCGGTCTGACCCTGTCGGACCTGGCCCAGGCGGTGCACTACAGCAAGAGCCAGTTGAGCAAGGTCGAGCGCGGCCTCAAGTCGCCCAGCCCGACGCTGGCGCGGCTGTGCGACGCGGCGCTGGAGGCGGGGGGCGCGCTGAGCGAGCTGGTTCCGGTACGGCCGCACGAGGCCCGGACCGGGGCGACCGCGCTGCGGCCTTCCGCCGGGACGACGGCGGACAGTGACCCGAGTGAGGGAGTGGAATGGCTGATGGGAGAACCTCGCAACGAGCCCGGCCGGGCGTGCCCGATGGACCGACGACAGGTGATGCGTGCCGCCGGGGCCGCGTCCTTCATCGGCCTCGGGCTCCGTTCCGCGGCGGAGATCACGACCGGGCCGGCGGCATCCGGGCCTTCGGGAGGACCGGGAACGGCCGGTGACCAGGATTCCTCCTTGATCGGGGTCCACCGGTCCTTGTTCGACCACCTCCGCCGCCTGGGCCAGGCGACCAGCCCCGAATTCGTCCTGCCCTCCCTGACGGCGCACACCGATTCCCTGACGGAGCTCTCCTCCCGGACAGGGGGACGTACCGGGCGCGCCCTGCTGTCCCTGGCCTCCCGGTACGCCGAGTACGCTGGCTGGATGGCCCAGGAAGCGGGGGACGACCGGGCGGCCCTGCGCTGGACGGAGCGGGCCGTCGTCATGGCCTCCGCCGCGGGTGACGAGTACCTTGCCGCGTACGCGCTGGTGAGGCGGGCGCTGATCACCTTCTACCGCGACGACGCGGCCCGGACCGTCGGGCTCGCGCAGAGTGCCCAGACGTCGCGCCTTCCGGCCCGCATCCGGGGGCTCGCGGCCCAGCGCGAGGCACAGGGGCACGCCCTCGCGGGTGACTACGACGCCTGCATGCGCAGCCTCGACCGCGCGCGGACGCTGCTCACCGGCGACGCCGCGGACGCTTCAGCACCGGTCATCGGTCCCTCCCACCTCACCGATCCCGTCGCCATGATTACCGGATGGTGCCTGCACGACCTGGGACGGCCCCGCCAGGCGGCTGAAGTACTGGACCGGGAAATGTCCCAGATATCCCCGCACGCCCTTCGCACCCAGGCCCGTTACGGCATCCGGCGCGCGCTCAGTCACGCCGCCGCGGGCGAGGTGGACCATGCCTGCGCCCTGGCCCGGCCACTGCTCGCCTCGCTGACGCACGTGGCGTCCGCGACCATCACCACGGACGTGCGCCGTCTGGCCCGCACGCTGGCCCGTTTCCCGAAGAACGCTTCGGCGCGCGCGCTCGCCCCCGAGCTGATCTGACACCGCGCGTCGTCACCACTTCCGTCTCCGGCGCGCTCGCGCCGATGAACCGCGATCCCGAAAGAGAGGCAGTTCCGGCATGCCCGATATCTTCATCAATTACCGCACCGGCGACAGCGAAGAAGGCGCGGTCCTCATAGCGCACGAGTTGTCCCGGCGTTTCGGTGAGGAGCAGGTTTTCCTGGCGAGTTCGTCCATCAAAGCAGGGGACGCATTCCCGTCCGAACTGCTCGCCAACCTCCGGCGCAGTTCCGTCGTCCTCGTCGTGATCGGCCCCCGGTGGCTGGAGATCCGTGACAAGCGGGGCCGCCGGGCGCTGGACAGGACGGACGACTGGACCCGTCGCGAAATCCTGGAGGCATTCTCCTGCGGCATCCGGGTCATACCGGTCCTCGTCGGCCGGGAAACGCCCCGCCTTTCCCCGGCCCTGCTGCCCGCGCCGCTGGCAGGTCTGGCGGACCGCCAGTACCGACGCCTCGACACCCGCGCGAGCAAAGCGAACCTGGCCGATCTCGGCGACGTCCTCGCGGAGCTGGTTCCCCGACTCGCCGATCTGGACCGGGGACGCGCCGACGAGCCGACGCCCGGCACATCCGGCGACTCACGGAATTCCATCAGCGACCAGCACGGCACGGCCATACAGGCCCACGATTACACCAATCGCCAAAGCGGCGGAATCGGAAACGTCACCGGCGATCTGGGGACCTACATCAACGACGCCCGCGGAAATTGGCACACGGGCAGCGGTCGTCAGCAGAATTTCTCCGGCAACTCCTCCAACACGGAGGGAGACAGCCACGGAGACAACGGACAGTGGTTCGGTACCCGTCGCCCGCCCGAGGACGATGAGTGATGACCGACTGGACGAGCACATTCGTCGGCTCCGCAGAGGGCCACATGCACAGCGGTAGTGGGGACCAGTACAACTTCCAGTGGGTGACCGGAGGTCGCGCGAGCGGCCGGACGGCCGACCCGCGGGCCATCCCCCGGGACGAGCTCGTACGGCTCGGTCAACGTTTCGTGGAACCGACGGGCATGGGAGAGGCCCGCGAACGGCTCCGTACCACCCGCACGGTCGTCCTCGTCGGCGATCCCGGCAGCGGCACACGGAGCACGGCACTGATGCTGCTGCACGAACTCCGCCACGAACCCGGCGACGTCCACGAACTGCCCGACCGCTGGGACGACGAGGACAAGCAGGGCACCATCGATTCGGGGGACATCGCGGAGCACGGCCGGCTGCTGCTGGATCTCACCGCGTACGACGAGGAACGGCTGGTCAGGACGCAGGAGGAGTTCTCCTCCCTCCGCGTCGCCGTACAAACGCGCAGCGCCCACCTTGTCGTCCTGCTGCCGTCCGGGCGGGATCACCTCCATCGCCCGGAACTGGGCCACTTCACCACGAAGATCAGTCGCCCTGACGCGTTCCAGGTGTTCCGCCAGCACCTGCGAGCCATGGACATCCGGCCCGGCGAACACGACGTGCTGGGCCCCGAGCTGACGCGGTTCCTGGCGGCCGAACCCATGCGGCGGATCGCGAAACTGGCCGAACGGGTGCGCATGATCCGGGAGGAGCAGGGCGCCGCCACCGACTTCCCGCACTGGCTGACCGAGGCGCTGGCCAGTCTGACCCAGCGCGGGGCGGAGATATCCGACCGTGTGGCCGGCTTGCCATCCGGCTCCCAGCGTGCCCTGCTCCTGGCCTCGGCCATGCTGTGCGGCGCGCGTTCGGACGCCGTCTTCCATGCATCGGCGTCGTTGCTGGAGGCCACGGACCATCCTCCCGAGGACGTTCCCGTACTGGAGCGGGCCGACCTCGTCGAACGGTTCACCGAAATCGGCGTCCGCACCGACGCCGCCGACCGGGTGAGCTTCGACGGGCTGGGTTACGACCCGGCGGTCCGCACCCACTTCTGGACCGCCTTCCCGGGGCTGCGTCCCGCCCTGCGCGCATGGGTCGCGAACATCATGCCCTTGGCGATGCTGGACCAGGAGGACCGGGACCGACTGGCCGACCGGTTCACCGAACTGGTCCTGCGTACGGGCCCGGCCGAGGATCTGTTCTGGCTCGTCGAGGAATGGACCGATCCCAGAACCTCGTATTCGCGCCAGGCCGCAGCCGTCCTCGGCGCGGGAGTCGGGCACCCGCACTACGGTAGGGAGTTCCGGCGCAGGATCTACGACTGGTCACTGCGGCCGGACCTCACCGAACAGCTGACACGGGTCCTCGTCCACATCTGCGTCGACAGTCTGGCCGCCCACTACCCCGACCAGGCCATGGTCCGCTTGCACCATCTGGCCCGACGCGAGCACGTTTTCGTGGCGCGCCCCGCCCTGATCGGCCTCGCACGCGCCGACCGCCGAATCTTCGAGCGCATGCTGGACCGCGTCACACAGGGATCGAGCTCCCGGCACCGAACCGCGGATCTCGACCTCTTCCTCGAACTGGCCGAACCGACCCACCTCACCCGCCCGGAAGAAGCCTCCGCACCGCTCCTCGCCGACGAACAGGTTCCGCGCCTCCTGGCCTCCGGCTGGCACGGCGTGCTGACCGAACGGCCGCACGACCAGTGGCGCGATTCCGTGGAAGCCTGGCTCCGCGCGTGCGAGGAGAGCCCGCACGCCGCGCACCTCCTGGACATCCTGGTGGCGGCAGGCGCCGGAAACAGCGGCGTGCTCAGCCGCCTTTACGTCATCGCCCGTGACTGGGCGCATGCCGACGCAGGTCGGCGTCACGTCCGCCTGCCTGTCGCCGACGGCCTTTGGGAGAGGATCCGCTCCCCCCAAGGGCTGGCCGCCTCTCCCTTCACCGCCTGAGCCCCGGAGTCGAAACGACATGAGTTCTGGCCACAGGACCATGACGGCATTTCTGGCCGTCATCTTCGGATTGCTTTTCGCCATACTCGGCCTGCTCGTCGACTGGCCGGTGTGGAAATGGCCGCTATTGGCCGCGGCCTGGCTGACGGTTTCACTGCTGACCGCCAAAGTTCTCGCGCGAGGCAGGCAGCCCCGAGCTCCCTACCTTCCTCCTGAAGAGGACCTGCCCATCCCGCCCCCGGTCCGTCTGGAACGCAGGGTGACCGGTGTGACGCTGCCCAGCGCCGTTCCGGACTACGACTTCTCCTTCTCCGCCGTGGTCCGCTGGGCCCCTATCGAGGTACCGCCGGGCTCGACCACCCACATCGACCCCGGGGCCCTCGCGGTCCACGCCGTACTCGAACGGGCCCGCGAGATCACGGCCACCTGGGACCCCGGCCGGAGCGACCTGGTGCAGCACCGGCTCGGCGGCGAGCTGGGATCGATGCTCCTGGACTCGACGGGCCGGCTCCTGGCCATGGCCGATCAGGTCACCGTCACCTTGTCGGAAGGAGACGCCACTCGGCTGGCGAAACTCTCCGCCGTCCGCAAGGACGAAGACGTCTGGGAACACGAGCGGAAGTACGAACTCAACAAGCGCGCCTATCTCGGAGGGGACGTCCTCAAGGACACCGGAAGCGCGGTGGTGTGGTGGCTCGCGAAGAACGACAACCAGGTCAAGGGCGCCGTGGACAACATCGGCGTACTCGCCCAGCTTTCCGCCGCCGCCAACAACGCGGACGTCGCCGAGCCGTTCCGCCATCTGGCACCCGGCGCTCACCCGAGGGAGTCGCTGTACGAGGAGGGCGGGCCGTCCCCCGCCCCGCCCTGGCAGCCGGACCACGAGGATTCGTTCACGGAACACGTCGGAAACCTGATCCGTACCGCCGGATTCGCTGCGGACGATCCGGAGAGCGCCGTGATGGCACGCGGCATAGCAGACGCCCTGACGTCCGTCGGCAGAGTGGAAGAGGCCGAGGGCGTCAGGGCACGGTTCGACGCGCCCGCGCCGCCTGCCGGTGAGGAGCGAGAGGACGATGAGGGCCGGCCGTTCTCCGACTCCTCCGAAGAAGACCACGGGTTCCCCGGACCTTCGGAAGCGGCATAGCGGCAGCGTTCTTCATACGGCCGAGCCGGCACCTGCCCACCGCGACAGCCTTCCAATGCTTCGCCCCCGGACCGCACAAGCGGTCCGGGGGCGAAGTCACGCGTCACATGGCCCGGGAAAACCGGACCGGAAAACGAGAGCCCTTACAGCCCCGCCGCCTTCCGCAGCGCGTCCACGCGGTCCGTGCGCTCCCACGTGAAGTCGTCCAGCTCGCGGCCGAAGTGGCCGTACGCCGCGGTCTGGGCGTAGATCGGGCGGAGCAGGTGGAGGTCGCGGATGATCGCGGCGGGGCGGAGGTCGAAGACCTCGGCGATGGCGGCCTCGATCTTGTCGGTGTCGACCGTGTGGGTGCCGAAGGTCTCGACGAAGAGGCCGACGGGCTCGGCCTTGCCGATGGCGTAGGCCACCTGGACCTCGCAGCGGGAGGCGAGACCGGCCGCGACGACGTTCTTGGCGACCCAGCGCATGGCGTAGGCGGCCGAGCGGTCGACCTTGGAGGGGTCCTTGCCGGAGAAGGCGCCGCCGCCGTGGCGGGCCATGCCGCCGTAGGTGTCGATGATGATCTTGCGGCCGGTCAGGCCGGCGTCGCCCATCGGGCCGCCGATCTCGAAGCGGCCAGTCGGGTTGACCAGGAGGCGGTAGCCCTCGGTGTCCAGCTTGATGCCGTCCTCGACGAGCTGGCCCAGCACGTGCTCGACCACGAACTCCCGGATGTCCGGGGCCAGCAGCGAGTCGAGGTCGATGTCGCTGGCGTGCTGCGAGGAGACGACGACGGTGTCCAGGCGGACCGCCTTGTTGCCGTCGTACTCGATGGTGACCTGGGTCTTGCCGTCCGGGCGCAGGTAGGGGATGGTCCCGTTCTTGCGGACCTCGGACAGGCGGCGGGAGAGCCGGTGCGCCAGGTGGATGGGCAGCGGCATCAGCTCGGGGGTCTCGTCCGTGGCGTAGCCGAACATCAGGCCCTGGTCGCCCGCGCCCTGCTTGTCCAGTTCGTCCTCGTCACCCTCGACCCGCTGCTCGTAGGCGGTGTCGACACCCTGGGCGATGTCCGGGGACTGCGCGCCGATCGAGACCGAGACGCCGCAGGAGGCGCCGTCGAAGCCCTTCTTCGACGAGTCGTAGCCGATCTCCAGGATCTTGTTGCGGACGAGGGTGGGGATGTCGGCGTACGCCTTCGTCGTCACCTCGCCGGCCACGTGCACCAGGCCGGTGGTGATGAGCGTCTCCACGGCGACCCGGGAGGTCGGGTCCTCCTTCAGGAGCGCGTCGAGGATGGTGTCGCTGATCTGGTCGGCGATCTTGTCGGGGTGGCCCTCGGTCACGGACTCCGAGGTGAACAGGCGGCGGGACACATCGCTCCCTGGGGTTGCAGCGGCTGCTGGCTGATCATTGTGCGGAAAGGTACGAGAGCTGCGCTCGACACGATCCGGAGCCAGTTTATCGGTCGTGCGTCGTGTTCGGGCACAGAGTCTCGTTTTCATGACCATGCGTGACCTGGGACACCACACCAACGGGAGGGCACTCTTCACCCCGCCCGCCCGGAAGGGGGCGTTCCGCCGCTCCCGGCACGGGCCATGACAGGTACCCGAAGACGCCCACGACAGCGGCGAAAGGCGCGGAGGGCGGGCGGGACGGGCGCTTCGCCGGGCGACTCGCGCCTACCGGGGACGTCGCGCGGGTGACGGCACTCGCCTCACCCGCCCGCCGAGATCAACGTGACATACCTCACACGCCCGATCGGGGCGATGGGACACGCCCCCAGGGGATTACTTCGCCGCGTCCGTCCGGTCCATCCGGGTCAGCACCAGGTCCCACACCGTGTCGGCGAGCACTTCCTTCGGTCCGTAAGGCACGGGGGTCTCCGTGCCATCGGCGGCCAGGATCACCGCTTCGTTCTCCGCGGAGCCGAACGTCTTGTGCTCCCCCACCTCGTTGACGACGAGGAGGTCACAGCCCTTGCGGGCGAGCTTGGCGCGGCCGTTGGCGAGGACGTCGTCGGTCTCGGCGGCGAAGCCGACCACGACCTGTCCGGGGCGCGGCCGGTCGGCGGAGAGCTCGGCGAGGATGTCGGGGTTGCGGACGAGCGCGACCGGCTCCGGCTCCCGGCCGTCCCGCTTCTTGATCTTCCCGGTGGCGTAGTGGGCGGGCCGGAAGTCGGCGACGGCGGCGGCCATCACGACCGCGTCGGCGTCGGCGGCGGCCTTCAGCACGGCGTCGCGCAGTTCGACGGCGGTCCCGGCGCGGACGACGTCCACACCGGCCGGGTCCGGCAGCTCGGTGTGGCCCGCCACCAGGGTGACGCGGGCGCCCCGGGCGGCGGCCGTGCGGGCGAGCGCGTAGCCCTGCTTGCCGGAGGAGCGGTTGCCCAGGTAGCGGACGGGGTCCAGCGGCTCGCGGGTGCCGCCGGCGCTGACCACGACGTGGCGGCCCGCCAGGTCGGCCGTGGCCGCCTCGGCGCCGCGGGCGAGCACCCGTCGGCACAGTTCGAAGATCTCGACGGGGTCGGGGAACCGGCCCTTGCCGGTGTCCACCCCGGTCAGCCGCCCGACGGCGGGTTCGATGACGATCGCGCCGCGGCGGCGCAGCGTGGCGACGTTCTCGCGGGTGGCCGGGTTCTCCCACATCTCGGTGTGCATCGCGGGCGCGAAGACGACCGGGCAGCGGGCGGTGAGCAGCGTGTTGGTCAGCAGGTCGTCGGCGAGGCCGTGGGCGGCCTTGGCGAGCAGGTCGGCGGTGGCGGGCGCGACGACGACGAGGTCGGCGGCCTGGCCGATGCGCACGTGCGGCACCTCGTGGACGGTCTCCCAGACCTCGGTGCCCGCCGGGTTCCCGGACAGCGCCTCCCAGGTGGCGCGGCCGACGAAGTTCAGCGTCGCCGCGGTCGGCACGACCCGTACGTCGTGCCCCGACTCGGTGAGCCGCCGCAGCAGCTCGCACGCCTTGTAGGCGGCGATCCCGCCGCTGACCCCGAGGACGATCCTGGGCTTGTCCATCGTGTTGCCTCTCCCCATGCCGTGGTGCGCCACTCCCATGACACACCACCGGCTCCCATGACACACCAAGGGCCCGACAGCGACGCTGCCGGGCCGGGCCCTTGGTGAACGAACGGTGCGCCGGGTCCACGGTGCCGTACGGACGGCACCCCCGACGGGCGTGAAGACGCTTACTGCGCCGGGCCCTCGACGGCCTCGGAGGTCAGCAGACCGGCGTTGATCTCGCGGAGCGCGATGGACAGCGGCTTCTCGTGGACGTGCGTGTCCACGAGGGGGCCGACGTACTCCAGCAGGCCCTCGCCGAGCTGCGAGTAGTACGCGTTGATCTGGCGCGCACGCTTCGCGGCGTAGATAACGAGGCTGTACTTGGAGTCCGTGGCCTCAAGAAGCTCATCAATCGGCGGGTTGATGATGCCCTCGGGCGCGGTGATGGAAGAGGACACGCTCTGCCTTCCGAAGGGGGTCAAGAGTGGAGAAACGATCAAAGAACGTGCATCAAGGCTAGCAGCTCACGGCTGACGCCCTCGACGGAGGTGTTGACCAGCGTCTCGTCGAACTCGGCCTCGGCGGCCAGCTCGACCTTGGCCGCGGCCAGCCGGCGTTCGATGACCTCCGGGGCCTCCGTGCCGCGGCCGGTGAGCCGGCGGACCAGCTCCTCCCAGCTCGGCGGGGCCAGGAAGACCAGCCGCGCCTCCTCCATGGAGGCGCGCACCTGCCGGGCGCCCTGGAGGTCGATCTCCAGGAGGACGGGAACCCCGGCCTCCAGGTGATCCAGCACCGCCTTGCGGGGGGTGCCGTAGCGGTTTCCCGCGAACTCGGCCCACTCCAGCAGTTCCCCGTTGGCGATCAGCTTGTCGAACTCCTCGTCGTCGACGAAGAAGTACTGGACGCCGTGCTGCTCGCCGGGGCGGGGCTTGCGGGTGGTGGCCGAGACCGAGAGCCAGACCTCGGGATGAACCTTGCGCATATGGGCGACGACCGTGCTCTTGCCGACCCCTGAGGGGCCGGAGAGCACGGTCAGCCGCGGACGATCACTCATGCAGCGATTATTCCAGCTTCCCTGGAGTGCCCGGAAATCTCCCCGGGCGGACCGGGGATGTCAGGAAGCCGAACCGCGGAACTCACGCTCCAAAGCGGCGATCTGGTTGGAGCCAAGGCCCCGGACGCGGCGGCTCTCGGAGATCCCCAGCTTCTCCATGAGCTGCTTGGCGCGGACCTTGCCCACGCCGGGCAGGGACTCCAGGAGGGCGGAGACCTTCATCTTGCCGATGACGTCGTTCTCCTGGCCCTGCTTGATGACCTCTTGGAGGGTGGCGCCGGAGTGCTTGAGCCGATTCTTGACCTCGGCGCGCTCCCGGCGAGCCGCGGCGGCCTTCTCGAGCGCGGCTGCGCGCTGTTCAGGGGTAAGGGGCGGAAGAGCCACGCCTACGTCACCTCGGATGTCGAACTGTCGGATACGGACCGGTGTGGAACCTAGTCGCCCCGCATGGACGGGGCAACGAGCAACGCGCTTACGTGCGGTGCTCTCGACGGGAGACTAGCGGGCACACGGCTGCTAGTCAGCGAGAACAGACGAAAAGTCCTGGTCAGACTCAGCCGACCAGGACAATTCGGGACTAAACCACCGCTTGATCGAGGGCCGCCGCGACGTCCTCGGCGAATCGGGCCGCCGCCGCGCGCAGCCCGTCGGCGTCCGGACCGTGACGCAGCACACCCCGGCTGACGCTGGGCACCACATTGCGCACCGCCGCACCGAAGACGCCCGGCAGGTCCGCGGGGGTCGCGCCCTGCGCCCCGATGCCGGGGGCCAGCAGCGGCCCGTTGACGCCCGCCAGGTCGTACGAGGACAGGTCGCCCAGCGTGGCGCCGACCACCGCGCCGAACGAGCCCAGGGGCTCGGCGCCGGCGTTCTCGGCCTTGAGGTGGCCGAGCATGGTGGCGGCGACGGTGGAGCCGTCGGCCCGCACGGCGTGCTGGACCTCCTGGCCCTCCGCGTTGGAGGTCAGGGCCAAAACGAACAGGCCGCAGCCGTTCTCCCTGGCCAGGTCCACGGCCGGGCGCAGCGAGCCGTAGCCGAGGAAGGGGCTGACCGTCAGGGCGTCCGAGAACAGCGGGGAGGCCGGGTCCAGATAGGTGGCGGCGTACGCGGCCATGGTGGAGCCGATGTCGCCGCGCTTGGCGTCCATGACGACCAGCGCGCCGCCCTCGCGGGCCCGGGCGACGGTCTGTTCCAGGACGGCGACGCCGCGCGAGCCGAACCGCTCGAAGAAGGCGGATTGTGGCTTGAAGACGGCCACCCGGTCGGCCAGCGCCTCCACGGTGGTGTATGCGAAGCGCTCCAGGCCCGCGATGTCGTCGGCCAGGCCCCAGTCGGCCAGGAGGGACGCGTGCGGGTCGATGCCGACGCACAGCGGGCCGCGCTCGTCCATGGCGCGGCGCAGCCGGGCGCCGAAGGGGGTGGGGGTGGTCATGCGGGATTCCTTTGCGGACGTCACGGAGCCGGGGGTCGTGCGGTCGGCGGCGCTCACGCGGCGGCCTTCCCTCGTCCGGCCGTGCGGTGCTCGGCGCCGACGGCCTCGGCCAGCGTGGCGTACGGGCTGTTGCGCAGGCGGGCGGCCAGCCCCTTGTGCAGGGCGCGGCACCAGAAGGGGCCCTGGTAGATGAAGGCGCTGTAGCCCTGGACGAGGGTGGCGCCGGCCAGGATGCGCTGCCAGACGTCCTCGGCGCTCTCCACGCCCCCGACGCCGATCAGGGTGATCCGGTCCCCCACACGGGCGTACAGGCGGCGCAGCACCTCAAGGGAGCGCTCCTTGAGGGGCGCGCCGGAGAGGCCGCCGGTCTCGGCGACCAGGGCGGCCGGGGAGGTCAGGCCCAGGCCCTCGCGGGCGATGGTGGTGTTGGTGGCGATGATGCCGTCCAGGCCCAGTTCCACGGCCAGGTCGGCGACGGCGTCCACGTCCTCGTCCGCCAGGTCGGGCGCGATCTTCACGAGCAGCGGCACCCGGCGCTCGGGGACGGTGCGGTCGGCGGCCTCGCGGACCGCCGTGAGCAGCGGGCGCAGGTGGTCCACGGCCTGGAGGTTGCGAAGTCCTGGCGTGTTCGGGGACGAGACGTTGACGACCAGGTAGTCGGCGTGGCGGGCCAGCCGCTCGGTGGAGGTGACGTAGTCGGCGACGGCCTCGGACTCGGGGACGACCTTGGTCTTGCCGATGTTGACGCCGAGCGTGGTCCGGAAGACGGGCGTGCGGGCCGCCAGGCGGGCCGCCACGGCCGCGGAGCCCTCGTTGTTGAAGCCCATCCGGTTGATCAGCGCGCGGTCCGGCACGAGGCGGAACAGGCGCTTCCTGGGGTTGCCGGGCTGCGGCTGGGCGGTGACGGTGCCGATCTCGACGTGGTCGAAGCCGAGCATCGCCATGCCGTCGATGGCCACGGCGTTCTTGTCGAACCCGGCGGCGAGCCCGAAGGGGCCGTGCATCCGGCGGCCCAGCGCCTCCACCCGCAGCTCCTTGTGGCGCGGGGCGAGGACGGCGGCGATGAACGTG
The DNA here is from genome assembly GCF_040611095.1 of Streptomyces sp. NPDC003077. Classification (NCBI taxonomy): domain Bacteria; kingdom Bacillati; phylum Actinomycetota; class Actinomycetes; order Kitasatosporales; family Streptomycetaceae; genus Streptomyces; species Streptomyces sp. NPDC003077. The sequence goes on from NZ_JBEXNM010000008.1 coordinate 55,062, forward strand.
CGCAGGACCGGGATCCGGGCGGCGCGGCGGATCCAGCGGAAGGCCAGGTGGTGGGCCTTCTCCGGGTCCATGCGCCGGAAGACGAGACGGAAGAAGAGTGCGTACATGGGGGTGGCGAAAGCCTTCCGGGCAGGGCGTGCGACGAGGGGCTCATGAGGAGGGGGACACCGGCCGGTGTCCCCCTCCTGGTGTCACTCCGCGCGGGCGGCGGTGAGGTGCTCGGCGTGTTCCTGGAGGGAACGCACGCTCACCTCGCCGCGCGAGACCGCCTCGATGCCCTGCACGGCGGCGGCCAGCGCCTGCACCGTGGTCAAGCACGGCACCGAACGGGCGACCGCGGCGGTGCGGATCTCGTAGCCGTCCAGCCGGCCGCCGGTGCCGTACGGGGTGTTGACGATCAGGTCAACGTCGCCGTCGTGGATCATCTGGACGATCGTCTTCTCGCCGTTGGGGCCCTCGCCCTCGCTGTGCTTGCGCACGACGGTGGCCTTGATGCCGTTGCGGCGCAGCACCTCGGCGGTGCCGGAGGTGGCCAGCAGCTCGAAGCCGTGGGCGACCAGCTCGCGGGCCGGGAAGATCATCGAGCGCTTGTCCCGGTTGGCGACGGAGACGAACGCGCGGCCCTTGGTGGGCAGCGCCCCGTACGCGCCGGCCTGCGACTTGGCGTACGCCGTGCCGAAGACCGAGTCGATGCCCATGACCTCGCCGGTGGAGCGCATCTCGGGGCCGAGGACCGTGTCCACGCCGCGCCCGGAGGCGTCGCGGAAGCGCGACCAGGGCAGGACGGCCTCCTTGACGGAGATCGGCGCGTCCAGCGGCAGCGTGCCGCCGTCACCGGACTTCGGCAGCATCCCCTCGGCGCGCAGCTCGGCGATGGTGGCGCCGAGCGAGATGCGGGCGGCGGCCTTGGCCAGCGGCACCGCGGTCGCCTTGGAGGTGAAGGGGACGGTGCGGGAGGCGCGCGGGTTGGCCTCCAGGACGTAGAGGATGTCCCCGGCCATGGCGAACTGGATGTTGATCAGTCCGCGCACGCCCACGCCCTTGGCGATGGCCTCGGTGGAGGCGCGCAGCCGCTTGATGTCGTAGCCGCCCAGGGTGATGGGGGGCAGCGCGCACGCCGAGTCGCCGGAGTGGATGCCGGCCTCCTCGATGTGCTCCATGACGCCGCCGAGGTAGAGCTCGGTGCCGTCGTACAGGGCGTCCACGTCGATCTCGATGGCGTCGTCCAGGAAGCGGTCGATCAGGACCGGGTGCTGGTCGATCAGGCCCGCGTGCCGGGTGAGGTACTCGCCGAGCGAGGGCTCGTCGTAGACGATCTCCATGCCGCGCCCGCCCAGGACGTAGGAGGGGCGGACCATGACCGGGTAGCCGATCTCTGCGGCGATCTCCTTGGCCTCGTCGAAGGAGAAGGCGGTGCCGTACTTGGGGGCGGGCAGCCCGGCCTCGGTGAGCACCCGCCCGAAGGCGCCGCGCTCCTCGGCCAGGTCGATGGCCTCCGGGGAGGTGCCGACGATGGGCACGCCGTTGTCCTTGAGCGCCTGCGCCAGGCCCAGCGGCGTCTGGCCGCCGAGCTGGACGACGACGCCGGCGACCGGGCCGGCCTGCTGCTCGGCGTGCACGATCTCCAGGACGTCCTCCAGGGTGAGCGGCTCGAAGTAGAGCCGGTCGGAGGTGTCGTAGTCGGTGGAGACGGTCTCCGGGTTGCAGTTGACCATGACGGTCTCGTAGCCCGCGTCGGAGAGCGCGAAGGAGGCGTGGACGCAGGAGTAGTCGAACTCGATGCCCTGGCCGATGCGGTTCGGGCCGGAGCCCAGGATGATCACGGCGGGCTTCTCGCGCGGCGCGACCTCGCTCTCCTCGTCGTAGGACGAGTAGAAGTACGGGGTCTTCGCGGCGAACTCGGCGGCGCAGGTGTCGACCGTCTTGTAGACCGGGCGCACGCCGAGGGCCTGCCGGACCTCGCGGACGACATCCTCGCTCATGCCGCGGATGTCGGCGATCTGGGCGTCGGAGAAGCCGTGGCGCTTGGCCTCACCGAGGATGTCGGGGCCGAGGGTGCCGGCCGCGGCGATCTCGTCGGCGATCTCCTTGATCAGGAAGAGCTGGTCGACGAACCAGGGGTCGATCTTCGTCGCGTCGAAGACCTCCTCGGGCGTGGCGCCGGCGCGGATGGCCTGCATGACCGTGTTGATCCGGCCGTCGGTGGGCACCTGGGCCCGCTCCAGCAGCGCGGCCTTCTCGCCCGGCTCGCCGGTGAAGGCGAACTGGCTGCCCTTCTTCTCCAGAGAGCGCAGCGCCTTGTTCAGCGCCTCGGTGAAGTTGCGGCCGATGGCCATCGCCTCGCCCACCGACTTCATGGTGGTGGTGAGGGTGGCGTCGGCGGCCGGGAACTTCTCGAAGGCGAAGCGGGGGACCTTGACGACGACGTAGTCGAGGGTCGGTTCGAAGGAGGCCGGGGTCTTCTCGGTGATGTCGTTCGGGATCTCGTCCAGCGTGTAGCCCACCGCGAGCCGGGCCGCGATCTTCGCGATCGGGAAGCCGGTGGCCTTGGAGGCCAGCGCGGAGGAACGGGAGACGCGCGGGTTCATCTCGATGACGATCACGCGGCCGTCGACCGGGTTGACCGCGAACTGGATGTTGCAGCCGCCGGTGTCCACACCGACCTCGCGGATGATCGCGATGCCGACGTCGCGCAGGATCTGGTACTCGCGGTCGGTCAGCGTCATCGCCGGGGCGACGGTGATCGAGTCGCCGGTGTGCACGCCCATCGGGTCGAAGTTCTCGATGGAGCAGACGACCACGACGTTGTCGTTCTTGTCGCGCATCAGCTCCAGCTCGTACTCCTTCCATCCGAGGATGGACTCCTCCAGGAGCACCTCGGTGGTCGGCGAGAGCGTCAGGCCCTGGCCCGCGATGCGGCGCAGCTCGTCCTCGTCGTGCGCGAAGCCGGAGCCGGCGCCGCCCATGGTGAAGGAGGGGCGGACCACGACCGGGTAACCGCCGAGCTCCTCGACGCCCGCCAGGACGTCGTCCATGGAGTGGCAGATCACCGAGCGGGCGGACTCGCCGTGGCCGATCTTGGCGCGGACCGCCTCGACGACCTCCTTGAAGCGGTCGCGGTCCTCGCCCTTGTGGATCGCCTCGACGTTCGCGCCGATCAGCTCGACGCCGTACGCGTCCAGGGTTCCCGCCTCGTGCAGGGAGATCGCGGTGTTCAGCGCGGTCTGGCCGCCCAGGGTGGGCAGCAGGGCGTCCGGGCGCTCCTTGGCGATGATCTTCTCGACGAACTCGGGGGTGATCGGCTCGACGTAGGTGGCGTCGGCGATCTCCGGGTCGGTCATGATCGTGGCCGGGTTGGAGTTGACCAGGATGACCCGCAGGCCCTCGGCCTTCAGAATCCGGCACGCCTGGGTGCCGGAGTAGTCGAACTCGGCGGCCTGGCCGATGACGATCGGGCCGGAGCCGATGACCAGGACGGACTGGATATCGGTGCGCTTAGGCACGCTGGCCCTCCATCAGGGAAACGCTGTGCTGGTTGTTGTCTCGCATGAGCTCGACAAAGCGATCGAACAGGTAAGCGGCGTCGTGCGGACCGGCCGCCGCCTCGGGGTGGTACTGGACGCTGAAGGCGGGGCGGTCCAGGAGGTTCAGGCCCTCCACCACGTTGTCGTTCAGGCAGACGTGGGAGACCTCGGCGCGCCCGTAGGGCGTCTCGGAGACCTGGTCGAGCGGCGCGTCCACGGCGAAGCCGTGGTTGTGCGCGGTGACCTCGACCTTGCCGGTGGCGCGGTCCTGCACCGGCTGGTTGATGCCGCGGTGGCCGTACTTGAGCTTGTACGTGCCGAAGCCCAGCGCCCGGCCCAGGATCTGGTTGCCGAAGCAAATCCCGAACAGGGGGGTGCCCCGCTCCAGGACGCCGCGCATGACGGAGACCGGGTGGTCGGCGGTGGCCGGGTCGCCGGGGCCGTTGGAGAAGAACACGCCGTCCGGCCGGACCGCGTAGACGTCCTCCAGGGTGGCGGTGGCGGGCAGGACGTGCACCTCTATGCCGCGCTCGGCCATGCGGTGCGGGGTCATGCCCTTGATGCCCAGGTCCACGGCGGCGACGGTGAACTTCTTCTCGCCGAGGGCGGGGACGACGTACGCCTCCTTCGTCGCCACCTCCTCGGACAGGTCGGCGCCGGTCATCGCCGGGGCGGCCTGGACCCTGGCCAGCAGCGCGGCCTCGTCCGCGACCGCGTCGCCGGAGAAGATGCCGACCCGCATCGCGCCGCGTTCGCGCAGGTGGCGGGTGAGGGCGCGGGTGTCGATGCCGCTGATGCCGACGACGCCCTGGGCGGCCAGCTCCTCGTCCAGCGAGCGCGTGGAGCGCCAGTTGGACGGGCGGCGGGCGGGGTCGCGCACGACGTACCCGGCGACCCAGATGCGCCGGGACTCGGGGTCCTCGTCGTTGACGCCGGTGTTGCCGACGTGCGGGGCGGTCATGACGACCACCTGGCGGTGGTAGGAGGGGTCGGTCAGGGTCTCCTGGTAGCCGGTCATGCCGGTGGAGAACACCGCCTCGCCGAAGGTCTCCCCCACGGCCCCGTAGGCACGGCCGCGGAAGGTGCGGCCGTCCTCCAGGACGAGTACGGCGGGAACCTTCGCGGTCCCCCTGGTGGAGGTCGTCATCGTGCGCCTTCCGTTTCGGTGCTTGAGGTGCTTGAGGTGCTTGAGGTGTGCGGGGTGGTCGCCGAGCCCGTACGGGCCAGGACGGGGCCGTCGGCCAGCGCCTTGAGGTCCCGCACCCAGTCGGCGTGCTCGTCCGCCCGGTCGGAGCGGAAACCGGAGTCGATCAGCCGGTCGCCGTGCTCCCAGGTGAGAATCAGCAGGCCGCCCTCGGGCAGGACCTTGCCGGCGATGCCCTTGTCCAGCCGGGCGTCGCGGATCCGGCCGGCCGGGACGAAGAAGTCCCGGGCGCCGGGCCGTACGACCTTCAGGCCCGCGTCGGTGAGGGTCAGCTCGGCGCGGCTGCGGGTGCCCAGGCCCTGGGCCACGATCCGGTCCAGCCACTGCCCGGCGGTGGTGGAGCCGTGGTAGCGGCCGGCGAGGGTGCGGCGCGCCGGGCCGGGGTCGTCCGGCGCGGCGGGCAGCTCGGGCAGGTCGCCCTGGAGGGTGCCGCGCCACTTCCAGCCCTCGCGCATCAGCCAGTAGACGAGCGCGATGACCAGCAGGAGTCCGACGACCCAGCCGATGCGCGCGGCCCAGTCGGTGACCTCGGCGGATTTCCGCTCGGCGGCCAGGTACAGCAGTTCAGATGTCACGTGAGGTTCCCGTCCACGACCGTCGCCCGGCCCCGCAGGAAGGTGTGGGTGACGCGCCCCGGCAGTTCGCGGCCCTCGTAGGGGGTGTTGCGGCTGCGGGAGGCGAAGCCCGCGGGGTCCACGACTCCACGGTAAGCGGAGTCGACCAGGGTCAGGTTGGCGGGCTCACCCGGCGCGACGGGGCGGCCGTGGCCCTCCAGGCGGCCGATGGCGGCGGGGCGGAAGGACATCCGGTCGGCGACGCCGGCCCAGTCCAGCAGCCCGCTGTCGACCATCGTGTGCTGGACGACGGACAGCGCCGTCTCCAGGCCGACCATGCCCATGGCCGCCGCGCCCCACTCGCAGTCCTTGTCCTCGTGCGGGTGCGGGGCGTGGTCGGTGGCCACGCAGTCGATGGTGCCGTCGGCCAGCGCCTCGCGCAGCGCCAGGACGTCGGCCTCGGTGCGCAGCGGCGGGTTGACCTTGTAGACGGGGTTGTAGGAGCGGACCAGCTCGTCGGTCAGGAGGAGGTGGTGCGGGGTGACCTCGGCGGTGACGTTCCAGCCCTTGGACTTGGCCCAGCGCACGATCTCCACAGAGCCCGCGGTGGACAGGTGGCAGATGTGCACCCGCGAGCCGACGTGCGCGGCCAGCAGCACGTCCCGGGCGATGATCGACTCCTCGGCGACGGCCGGCCAGCCGCCCAGCCCGAGCTCGGCGGAGACCACGCCCTCGTTCATCTGGGCGCCCTCGGTCAGCCGCGGCTCTTGGGCGTGCTGGGCGATCACGCCGTCGAAGGCTTTGACGTACTCCAGGGCGCGCCGCATGATCACCGCGTCGTCCACGCACTTGCCGTCGTCGGAGAAGACCCGCACCCCGGCCGCCGAGTCGTGCATGGCGCCCAGCTCGGCGAGCTTCTTGCCCTCCAGCCCGACGGTGACCGCGCCGACCGGCTGCACGTCGCAGTAGCCGGACTCCTTGCCCAGCCGCCAGACCTGCTCGACCACGCCGGCGGTGTCCGCCACCGGGAAGGTGTTGGCCATCGCGTGCACGGCGGTGTAGCCGCCGACGGCCGCGGCCTTGGTGCCGGTCAGGACGGTCTCGGAGTCCTCGCGGCCCGGCTCGCGCAGGTGGGTGTGCAGGTCGACCAGGCCGGGCAGCAGGATCTTGCCCTCGGCCTCGACGACGTGCGCGCCCTCGGCGCTCAGTCCGGTGCCCACCTCGGCGACGCGCTCGCCGTCGATCAGGACGTCCTGCGGCTCGCCGCCCAGGATCTTCGCGCCGCGGATCAGGGTCTTGCTCATGACGGGTTGCTCTCCTCGGTGCGGGCGGTGGGGGTGTCGGTGGAGGTGGTGACGGCGGGCTCGTTGCCGCCCAGCAGCAGGTACAGGACGGCCATGCGGATGCTGACGCCGTTGGTGACCTGCTCGACGGCGGTGCAGCGCGGCGAGTCGGCGACCTCGGCGGTGATCTCCATGCCGCGGTTCATCGGCCCGGGGTGCATGACGATCGCGTGCTCGGGCATCCGCGCCATCCGGTCGCCGTCCAGGCCGTACCGGCGGGCGTACTCACGCTCCGTAGGGAAGAAGGCCGCGTTCATGCGCTCGCGCTGCACGCGCAGCATCATCACGGCGTCGGACTTGGCGATCACCGAGTCCAGGTCGTAGGCGACCTCGCACGGCCAGCTCTCCACGCCGATGGGCACCAGCGTCGGCGGCGCCACCAGCGTCACCTGGGCACCGAGCGTGGTCAGCAGGTGGACGTTGGACCGGGCGACCCGGCTGTGCAGGATGTCGCCGACGATCGTGATGCGGCGGCCGGACAGGTCGTGGCCGGCGCCGCCCGCCAGGTGGCGGCGCATGGTGAAGGCGTCCAGCAGCGCCTGCGTGGGGTGCTCGTGGGTGCCGTCACCGGCGTTGACGACCGAGCCGCCGATCCAGCCCGAGGTCGCCAGCCGGTGCGGGGCGCCGGAGTCGTGGTGCCGGATGACGACCGCGTCCGCGCCCATCGCCTCCAGGGTCAGCGCGGTGTCCTTGAGGGACTCGCCCTTGGAGACGGACGACCCCTTGGCGGAGAAGTTGATGACGTCCGCCGAGAGCCGCTTGGCGGCGGCCTCGAAGGAGATGCGGGTGCGCGTGGAGTCCTCGAAGAAGAGGTTGACGACGGTGCGTCCGCGCAGGGTGGGCAGTTTCTTGATCGGCCGGTCCGCGACCCGGGCCATCTCCTCGGCGGTGTCGAGGATCAGGACGGCGTCGTCGCGGGTGAGGTCGGCGGCCGAGATGAGATGACGCTTCATCCGGTTTCTCCGGGGGTGTCAGAGGTATGCCGATATGTCCAACGAGTGGGCATACGTGCGTACGGACCGGCGACGCCGGGTCCGCGGGGCTGGGAGTTAGCGCTCGCCGTCCGAGGCGGCGGTCGCGCGCACGTCCTTGTGGCCGGACGGGCGCACGCCGAGCAGCACGGCGTCGCGGCCGTCCTCCTCCACGAGCTGGACCTTGACCGTCTCCCGCAGCGAGGTGGGCAGGTTCTTGCCCACGTAGTCGGCGCGGATCGGGAGCTCACGGTGACCGCGGTCGACCAGGACCGCGAGCTGGACGGCGCGCGGCCGGCCGATGTCGTTCAGGGCGTCGAGGGCGGCACGGATCGTGCGGCCGGAGAAGAGCACGTCGTCGACGAGCAGGACCACCCGGCCCTCGATGCCGTCACCGGGGATCTCGGTGCGGGCGAGGGTGCGCGCGGGGCCCAGGCGCAGGTCGTCGCGGTACATGGTGATGTCCAGCGAACCGACCGGGACGGCACGTCCGGTGATGTCTTCGAGCTTGGCGGCGATCCGGCGGGCGAGGTAGACCCCGCGGGTCGGAATGCCCAGCAGCACCACGTCGTCGGCGCCCTTGGCGCGTTCGACGATCTCGTGGGCGATGCGGGTCAGCATCCGCGCGATGTCCGGGCTTTCGAGCACCGGACGCGCACTGTTGGCGTCCATGCGAAACGGACCTCCTTCTCCGCCTCACGGGACGGACTTTAAAGGACGTCGGAATTACGGGTTCAACGGTACCAGGGGCATGTGAGCGGCCCGTAAGCGACCCCCTGAGCCCACCGACTGCCCCATTCGGCTTGACGAAGCCAAATTACGCTGCGTAACCTCACAGTGAGTTACCAGTCGCGCGGTTGAATCGCACGTCTACACAGCGTCCGGGGAGCTTTATGTCCAGCGAATACGCCAAACAGCTCGGGGCCAAGCTCCGCGCCATCCGCACCCAGCAGGGCCTCTCCCTCCACGGCGTCGAGGAGAAGTCCCAGGGCCGCTGGAAGGCCGTGGTGGTGGGCTCCTACGAGCGCGGCGACCGTGCCGTGACCGTACAGCGCCTCGCCGAGCTGGCCGACTTCTACGGCGTGCCGGTGCAGGAGCTGCTGCCGGGCACGACCCCCGGCGGCGCCGCCGAGCCCCCGCCGAAACTGGTCCTGGACCTGGAGCGGCTGGCCAACGTCCCGGCCGAGAAGGCGGGCCCGCTCCAGCGTTACGCCGCCACGATCCAGAGCCAGCGCGGCGATTACAACGGCAAGGTCCTCTCCATCCGCCAGGACGACCTGCGCACCCTCGCGGTGATCTATGACCAGTCGCCCTCCGTGCTGACCGAGCAGCTGATCAGCTGGGGTGTGCTGGACGCGGACGCGCGTCGCGCCGTACAGCACGAGGACATTTAAGACATCCGCCGCGGGATCGCCGCGCAGAAACGTACCGCCGCCCTGGATTCCCCGGGGCGGCGGTTTTTTTGCCATTTTTGGCGAGGCGGGCACGGGGGGTCACCGTCCGGCACCACCGCGCGTCACGGCCGGGGCCACCGGCTTCCCCGCAGGGCCTCGTCCGCCGCTGACGCCCCACGCCTCACTTGAGGCCCAGGAAGACCGCGCGGCCCCTCGGGCGCGCTCACAGGCGCCCTCAGGGGCCCTGCGGGGGCCGGGAGCCCGCTCGCCGGTCCGCGAGCATATACGCGACGGGCCCGGGGCGCCTGTGCGCTCCGGGCCCGTCCGCGGGCGGTGTCACCACCGTGCGTGCCTTACTGCTGCGGCTCCTCGCGGCGCAGGCTCGGCTTGAGTTCCTTCAGCCGGGCGAGGAGGCCGTTGACGAAGGCCGGGGACTCGTCCGTGGAGAACTCCTTGGCCAGTTGCACGGCCTCGTCGATCACCACGGCGTCCGGGGTCTCGTCCATCCAGATCAGCTCGTACGCGCCGAGCCGCAGGATGTTGCGGTCCACCACCGGCATCCGGTCCAGGGTCCAGCCGACGGAGTAGGTGCCGAGCAGTTCGTCGATGCGCGCGATGTGCCGCGCGTACCCCTCGACGAGCTGCAGGGTGAACTCGTTGACCGGGGGCTGCCGGGGGTCGGTCCGGGCGTGCCGCATCCAGTCCGCGAGCACGGACTGCACCTCGGCGCCGCGCTGGTCGGCCTCGAAGAGGATCTGGAAGGCGCGCTTGCGGGCCTTGTTGCGGGCGGCCACGGTTAGCTGTTCACCCGGCCGAGGTACTCGCCGGAGCGGGTGTCGACCTTGATCTTCTCGCCGGTCGTGATGAAGAGCGGCACCTGGATCTCGTAGCCGGTCTCCAGTCGGGCGGGCTTGGAACCGCCGGTGGAGCGGTCGCCCTGGACACCCGGCTCGGTGTGCTCGATGGTCAGCTCGACCGCGGCGGGCAGCTCGACGTACAGGACGCTGCCGTCGTGCTGGGCCACGACCGCCTCGAAGCCCTCCAGGAGGAAGTTCGCGGCGTCACCGACGGTCTTGCGGTCGATGTGCAGCTGGTCGTAGGTGTCCATGTCCATGAAGACGAAGTACTCGCCGTCCATGTACGAGAACTGCATGCCGCGCTTGTCGACGGTGGCCGTCTCGACCTTGACGCCGGCGTTGAAGGTCTTGTCCACCACCTTGCCGGAGAGCACGTTCTTGAGCTTGGTGCGCACGAAGGCCGGGCCCTTGCCGGGCTTGACGTGCTGGAACTCGACGACGGACCAGAGCTGGCCGCCTTCGAGCTTGAGCACCATGCCGTTCTTAAGGTCGTTCGTGGATGCCACGGTTGCGGTATCTCCTGGACTGCAGCTGGTGGGGACCCGGAAGACACGCGCGCCGAGCCGCCTGGGCTCACAGCGCGAGCAGCTCCTTGGTCGTGATCGTGAGTAGCTCGGGCCCGCCGTCCGCCTCGGGGCGGACGACGAGTGTGTCGTCGATCCGGACACCGCCACGGCCCGGGAGGTGTACCCCCGGCTCGACGGTGACCGGCACGCAAGCGTCCAGTTTACCCATGGCCGCAGGTGACAGCCGAGGGTCCTCGTCGATTTCCAGGCCCACCCCGTGCCCGGTGCGCGGACCGAGGTGTTCCGCGTACCCCGCCGCCTCCAGCACCTCGCGCGCCGCCCGGTCCACCGCGCGGCACTCCACCCCGGGCGCCAGCGCCTCCCGGCCGGCCTTCTGGGCCGCGAAGACGTGGTCGTACAGCTCGATCTGCCAGTCCGCGGGCGTCGTGCCGATGACGAAGGTCCGGCCGATCTCGCAGCGGTACCCGCGGTAGTTCGCCCCCAGGCGGACGCTGAGGAAGTCCCCTTCCTCCACCCGGCGGTCGGTCGGCGGGTGCTCGGGGCGTCCCGCGTGCGAGCCGGTGGCCACGGAGGTGGGGAAGGCGGGCCCGTCCGCGCCGTGGTCCACCAGGCGGCGCTCCAGTTCCAGGGCGAGGTGCCGCTCGGTCCGGCCGACCAGGATGGATTCCAGCAGCTCCCCCAGCGCCTGATCGGTGATCTCGGCGGCGATCCGCAGGCAGGCGATCTCCTCCTCGTCCTTGACGAAGCGCTGCTGCTCGACGGCGCAGGCCAGATCGGCCAGCCGCAGGCGGGGCGCGACCTGGGCGAGCGCGCGGTGCCGGGCGACGGTGAGGTGGTGTTCCTCGACGGCGAGCGAGTCCGCGCCGGCCCGCGCCGCCAGGTCCGCGCCGGCCACCACGGGGTCCCCTTCGCGGGTCGGCAGGACGGTGACCTCCAGGTCCTCCGCGGGGGTGCCCTCGGCGGGGTCGCCGGACAGCGGCCGTTCGCACAGCAGCCGGTCCCCGTCCGGCCCCAGCAGCACCGCGGCACCGGGCGGCGCGCAACCGGTCAGGTAGCGGACGTTGGCGGGGCGGGACACCAGTGCCGCCGCGTCGCCGGCCGCCGCGCAGCGGTCGCGCAGCCGCGTACGTCGGGCGGCGTACAGCTCGGACATGCACCGAGCGTACGGGCCCGGCACAAGGGCGGCCGGTCGGGCGGGTCCGGCCGGGGGACCGGGGGCCCGGGCGGCCGGAGCGCCCTGTGGGCCGGCGGCGGGTCCGGCACCGGGCGCCCTGTCCCGGGGGCCCGGCCGGACCGGTCGCGGGCGGGGTCACGGGCGGGGCCCGGGCGCCTCGGCGGCGGGCCCGTCCAAGACCGCCGCGGGGTGCCCGGGGCCTACCAGTTCGGCGGGCTCGTCAGGCTGCGGGCGACCGCCTCGTCCAGCATCCGCACCGTGGTGGCCACGTCGTGGGTGGAGTTGTCGATGATGGGCAGGCCCGAGCCGTACCAGCCGGCCATCCGGCCGTGGATCCGGGCGACCTCCTCGTCCGAGAGGCGGCGGGTGCCGGAGCGGCGCGCGTTGCGTTCGAGGACGATCTCCAGGCCGGGCAGCAGGACGACGGGGAGCAGGCCGGGGCCCACGTGCCGCTTCCAGCCGCCCAGGCCGACGACGGGGCGGTCGGGGAAGACCGCGTCGTCCAGGATGCAGGAGATGCCGTTGGCCAGGAAGTTGCGCGCGGCGAAGCCGCAGGTGCGGCGGGCCAGCCGGTACTGGGCCTCGGAGTGGTCGTTCCAGCCGGTGCGCGGGTCGGCGAACCCGGAGCGGACCCATTCGCGCACGTCGTCCAGGCTGATGTGCGCGGTGGGCACCCGCCGGGTGTCGGCCCAGTGGCGGGCGACGGTGGTCTTGCCCGCGCCGGCCGGGCCGATGAGCAGCACCGCCACCGCCACGTGCGCGGCGTCCGGCGCGGCGGTGCCCGGGGCGCCGGGCACCGGGACGGGGGCGCCGGGCGGCAGCGGGACGTGCCCGGTGGCCGTCTCCGGGTGGGGCGGCGGGACGGGCGGCTGCTGCGGCGCGGGCCAGCCGGGCGCGGTGCCCGGAGCGTGGCCGGGGCCCGGCAGGGTGGGGCCCGGGGCGGCGGGGCCGGGCGGGTGTCCGGCTCCCGGAGCGTGCGGGGGCGGGGCGGCCGGGGGGTGCGCGGGCGGGTGCGGGCCCGCGGGGTGCGGGCCGGTCAGGTGCGTGGCGGCCGGTGGTATCGGTCCGCCGGTGCCCGGCGGCCGGGTGGGGGCGGCTTCCGGTGCGGGCGCGGGGCCGTGCGGCGAAGGCAGCGGAACCCCTAGGGGGTACTGCATCCGGTGGCTCTCCGTCTCGTGCGGTCGTCGGGGGCGGGTGGAGCGTACGGCGGCGAGCCGGCCGGCTCCCGGCGGGGGTGCCGGGGCCGCGGCGCGACGGGTGTTCGGGGAACGCTACCGCCCGTTCGAGGCGACGGGGCGCCGCACCGCGACCGTCACGACCGAATGGCCGGGAATCCGGCGAAATTTCCTGGCGCTTTTCCGCACGTCGAACCTTCCTGACGCACGAGCCGGACGCACGTTCCTGACGCAGGTGACGGACGAGGTGCCCCACCCGGGAAGAACCCCCGGGCGCCGCTCGCGCCCGGGGGTGGGGCTCAGCCGGCCAGCTCCTCCGCCAGCGCGCGGAGGGCCAGTTTGTACGAGCCGATGCCGAAGCCCGCGATGGTGCCGCTGGCGACCGCCGCGATGACCGAATTGTGGCGGAACGCCTCGCGGGCGTACGGGTTGGAGATGTGCACCTCGATCAGCGGCGCGGTGCGCTGCGCCGCCGCGTCCCGCATCCCGTACGAATAGTGCGTGAACGCGCCCGGATTGACGACGACGGGGACCGAGCCGTCCGCGGCCTCGTGCAGCCAGCGGATCATCTCGCCCTCGTCGTTGGTCTCCCGGACCTCCACCCGGAAGCCGAGCTCCTCGCCGAGCGCGGTGCACTGCTCGACCAGCCCGGCGTAGGACGTGGCGCCGTACACGTCCGGCTCGCGGGAGCCCAGCCGCCCCAGGTTCGGGCCGTTGAGCACCAGGACCCGGGTCGTGGCCCCGGCGTCGGCGCTCACGCGGCGATCTCCGCGTGCGCGGCCAGCAGCATCGCCGGGTCCGGGCTCTCCAGGACCGCGGGCTTGGCCAGGCCGTCCAGGACGATGAAGCGCAGCCGGTCGCCGCGGGACTTCTTGTCCACCTTCATCGTCTCCAGCAGCTTGGGCCACTGGTCGCCGCGGTAGGTCAGCGGCAGGCCGACGGCCTCCAGGACGGCGCGGTGCCGGTCGGCGGTGGCGTCGTCCAGGCGACCGGCGATCCGGCCGAGCTCGGCGGCGAAGACCATGCCGACGGAGACGGCCGCGCCGTGCCGCCAGTTGTAGCGCTCGTTCTTCTCGATGGCGTGCGCCAGGGTGTGCCCGTAGTTGAGGATCTCGCGCAGGCCGGATTCCTTGAGGTCGGCGGAGACCACCTCGGCCTTGACCCGGATCGCCCGCTCGATCAGCTCGGCGGTGTGCGGGCCGTCGGGGCGGCGGGCCGCCTCGGGGTCGGCCTCGATCAGCGTGAGGATCTCGGGGTCGGCGATGAACCCGGCCTTGATCACCTCGGCGAGCCCGGACACGTAGTCGTGCACCGGCAGCGTGTCCAGCGCCGCCAGGTCGCACAGCACCCCTGCCGGCGGGTGGAAGGCGCCGACGAGGTTCTTGCCCTCGGCGGTGTTGATGCCGGTCTTGCCGCCGACCGCCGCGTCCACCATGCCCAGGACCGTCGTGGGGACGGCGATCCAGCGCACCCCGCGCAGCCAGGTGGCCGCCACGAAACCGGCGAGGTCGGTGGTGGCGCCGCCGCCCACGCCCACGATCACGTCGGTGCGGGTGAAGCCGGTCTGGCCCAGCGCCTTCCAGCAGTACGCCGCGACCTCGGCGGTCTTGGCCTCCTCGGCGTTGGGCAGCTGGATGGCGATGGCCTCGTAGCCCTGGGCGGCCAGGTCCTCGCGCAGCGCCTCGCCGGTGGCGGACAGCGCCTCCGGGTGGAGGACGGCCACGCGGCGGGCGGCGGGGCCGATGAGGCCGGGGAGTTCGCCCAGCAGCCGGCGGCCGACGAGCACCTCGTACGGGTCGGTGCCCGCGCTGCCGCCGACCTGGATGCGGGTGGCCTGTTCGGTCATGCGCTCATCATCTCCGTATGCGTCCCTTCGTTCCCGTGGTGCGTCTCGGCACTTCCGCGGGTGCGTCTCGATGCCCGGCGCGCGTGCGTGCGCGGCGCGCGCTCCGTCTCCCGTTCGCGTGGCCGTCCCCGGGCGCGCGGCGGCTCGGGGCCGCGCGCCCGGGGACGGCGTCGTCACGCGGGTTTCAGTTCCAGCGCGTCCAGGACGGCCTGGGCCACGTCCTCGGGCGTGCGGCCGTCCGTGGCCACCACGGCCCGGGAGACCTCGGTGTACAGCGGACGGCGCTGCTCCATCAGCTCGCGCCAGCGCCGCCGCGGGTTGACGGCGAGCAGCGGGCGCGGCGCGTCCAGCCCGACCCGCCGTACGGCGTCGGCGAGCTCCACGTCGAGGAAGACCACCGGCAGCCCGGCGAGCAGCGCGCGGGTGCCGTCGTCCATGATCGCGCCGCCGCCCAGCGCCAGCACGCCCGGGTGCCCGGCCACCGCCTCGCGCACGGCCTGCCGCTCCAGCTCACGGAAGTGCGGCTCGCCCTCGTCGACGAAGATGTCCGCGATCGGCTTGCCCGCGCGGGCCACGATGTCGGCGTCGGTGTCCCGGTAGGCGCAGCCCAGGCGGGCGGCCAGCAGCGCGCCCACCGTGGACTTGCCGGAGCCCGGCGGGCCCACCAGGACGATCAGCGGCGTCACTTGATCGCCAGGTTGTCGAGGAAGGACCGGACGTTGCGGCGGGTCTCGGCCACGCTGTCGCCGCCGAACTTCTCGGCCACCGCGTCGGCCAGCACCAGCGCCACCATGGCCTCGGCCACGATGCCCGCCGCCGGCACCGCGCACACGTCGGAGCGCTGGTGGTGGGCCTGGGCGGCCTCGCCGGTGGCGACGTCCACCGTGGCCAGCGCGCGCGGCACGGTCGCGATGGGCTTCATCGCGGCCCGGACCCGCAGCAGCTCGCCGGTGCTCAGGCCGCCCTCGGTGCCGCCGGAGCGGCCGGAGGTGCGGCGGATGCCGTCCTCGGTGGCCACGATCTCGTCGTGCGCCTTGGAGCCCGGCACGCGCGCCAGGTCGAAGCCGTCGCCGACCTCGACGCCCTTGATGGCCTGGATGCCCATGAGCGCCGCCGCCAGCCGGGCGTCCAGCCGCCGGTCCCAGTGGACGTGGCTGCCCAGGCCCACCGGCACGCCGTACGCCAGGACCTCGACCACGCCGCCGAGGGTGTCGCCGTCCTTGTGGGCCTGGTCGATCTCGGCGACCATCGCCTTGCTCGCGTCCGCGTCCAGGCAGCGCACCGGGTCGGCGTCCAGCCGCTCGACGTCCTCCGGCTTGGGCAGGACGCCGTACGGGGCCTTCGCGGCGGCCAGTTCGACCACGTGCGAGACGATCTCGATGCCCGCGGTCTCCTTGAGGAAGGAGCGGGCGACGGTGCCCAGCGCGACGCGGGCCGCGGTCTCGCGGGCGGAGGCGCGCTCCAGGATCGGGCGGGCCTCGTCGAAGCCGTACTTCTGCATGCCGGCCAGGTCGGCGTGGCCGGGACGGGGGCGGGTCAGCGGCGCGTTGCGGGCCAGCTCCGCCAGCTCGGCCGCGTCGACCGGGTCGGCCGCCATGACCTTCTCCCACTTGGGCCACTCGGTGTTGCCCACCATGATCGCGACCGGGGAACCGAGGGTGAGGCCGTGCCGCACGCCGCCGAGGAAGGTGACCTCGTCACGCTCGAACTTCATCCGCGCGCCGCGGCCGTAGCCCAGGCGGCGGCGGGCCAGCGCGTCGGCGACCATGTCCGAGGTGATCGGCACCCCCGCCGGAAGGCCCTCCAGCGTCGCAACCAGTGCGGGGCCGTGCGACTCCCCCGCCGTCAGCCAGCGCAATGTGCTCAACGGTGCTCCTCGTGTCCTGCTCGCGCGAACGGTCTCACCCCAGATCCTCCCATGCGCGCCGGAACGCCTTCGGGGGTGTCCGGTGGACGGACCCCGCGTGCGGACGCCCCTGTCGCCACGGCGGGCACCGGGGGTCCCGCGCGCTCCGGCGTCTCCACGGATCGGCGGACGGGCGGGCCGCCGACCGGCGCAGACGGGGATCGGAGGATCAGGGGAGGGGCCGGTCGGCGGAGGAAGGGAGCAATCGGCGCGGGCACCTCGGACTCGCCCGTCGGCCAGGGGCCCTCGCACGGATCGGCCAGGGGCTCTCGCACGGACCGCCGGGCTCGCGCGCATGGCGGCGGCGCGGGCACATGCATGGCTACGACCCCCGGGGCGTCGGCGGCGCGGGCACGGGCACGGCCGCGCCCCCCCGGCACCTCGGCGGCACGGGCACGCCGGAAATCCCGGCGCCTGGGCAACCCCGCCTCACCGCTCCTTGAGCGCCGCCTCCCCCGCCGCGCGCATCACCGCGAGCGGGGCCGGGCCGCGCCCGGTCATCCGTTCCACCTGGAGGACGGCCTGGTGGACGAGCAGGTCCAGGCCGCCGACGACGGCGCCGCCGGACCGCGACCACGCCTGTGCCAGGGGCGTCGGCCACGGGTCGTACAGGACGTCGAAGAGCGTGCCGGGGCGTTCCGGGACCGCGCCGGCCAGGAAGTCCGTGGCACCGGCCGGGGTGGTGGCGATCACCAGCGGCGCCCGGAGGGCGGTGGCCGCGTCGGCCCAGTCGGCCGTGCGGACGGCCAGGCCCAGCCGCTCGCCCCAGCCCCGCACCTCGGCGACCCGGCCGCCGCCGCGCCCGTACACGGTGACCTCACCGGTCCCCATGGCGGCGAGGGCGGCCAGCGCGGAGGAGGCGGTGGCCCCGGCGCCCAGGACGGCGGCGTGCTCGACGGCGGTGACGCCGCGCTCGCGCAGCGCCGCCCGGATGCCGGGGATGTCGGTGTTGTCGCCGATGCGCCGCCCGTCGTCCGTGAACAGGACGGTGTTGACGGCCTCCACGGTGGCGGCGGTCTCGCTGATCTCGTCGAGCAGCGGGATCACGGCGCGCTTGAGCGGCATGGTCAGCGACAGCCCGGCCCACCCCTCCCCCAGCTCGGCGAGGAAGCCGGGGAGCGCGGCCTCGTCCACCTCGTGGCGGCCGTACTCCCAGTCCGCCAGGCCCATCTCCGCGTACGCGGCCCGGTGCAGGACCGGGGAGAGGGAGTGGGTGATGGGCGATCCGAGGACCGCCGCCTTCTTCCGCGACGCTGCCGACACTGGCGCCTCAGCCTTCCTCTGTGCTGCTGCCCGACGACGGGCATTCCTCCACTGTGGACCGCGGCCGGTCCGTCACCGGCGCCGGGCACGCCGGTGCCCTCCCCCGCCGTCCAGGTACGCGGGGCCCCCGGCTGCTCCCGGGAGCAGCCGGGGGTGCCTGCCATGGGTACGTCCCCAGGGCAGTGTCCCGCCGCTACTGCCCGGCGCGCGCCTTCTGCCGCTCGTTGAACTTCTCGACCAGCTTCATGTGATCCGCGAGCTTGGTGGTGAAGTCCGTCTTCTTCCCGTCGATGGAGATGAAGTACAGCCACTTCTCGCTGGTGTCCGGGTCGATGGACGCCTTGAGCGCGTCCTCGCCCGGGTTGCCGATCGGGCCGGGCGGCAGGCCCTTGTAGACGTACGTGTTGTACGGGTCGTCGTAGCTGCGGATCTCCTTCGTGGAGATGTTGATCTCGCTTTGCTTCTTCGCGTAGTTGAACGTCGAGTCGAATTCGACCTTCTGGTTCGTGTCCGTGTTGGTCGGCAGCAGCCGGTTGTAGACGACCGCGGCCATCTTGCGGAAGTCGTCGTGCGTGATGCCCTCGGCCTGGGTGAGGCTGGCGACCGTGAGGAGTTCCAGCGGCGACTTCAGGTTGAGCTTGCGGGCGTTCTCCTCCAGGTCGTACTTGCGGTACTCGGCGGTGGCCCGCTGGACCATCTGCCGCAGCACGTCCGCGGGTTTCGCCTCCGGGCTGACGCTGTACGTGGACGGGAAGAGGAAGCCCTCCAGCGGGTCCTTGATCTTGGGGGCGCTGTTCGCCCAGGAGGGGAGCCCGAGGCTGGACGCCTGGTTCTTGGCGACGTCCTTGGTGGTGCCGTCCTTGAGGTTCAGCTTCTTGTCGATCAGCGTGTAGACAGCGTCTGCGCGCAGGCCCTCGCTCACCGTCAGGCCGTTGCGGCTCTTGGGGTCCAGCATCAGCCGGACGGCGGCGGCGGCCGACATCTCCTTGCGCAGCGTGTAGACCCCGGCCTGCAGCTTGTTCTGCTTGCCGGTGTCGCCCACCGCCGCGGCGAAGGCGTCGGCGGTCTTGACCACGCCCGCCTTCTTCAGGACCAGGCCCATGTCGTACACGGTGGTGCCGGACGGGATATCGACCTGGACGGCCGTGCTGCCCTCGCCGTCGAAGTCTTCGGGCGGGCCGAAGCGGTCGCGCCAGAAGCCGTAGCCGAACCAGAGGACCCCGCCCACGCCGCCGACCAGCACGACGGCCACGATCGCGCCGGCCAGGCCGTTGCGCCGCTTGGGCTTGCGGCCCCGGCGCTCACGGGAGCCCCGGCGGCCGGGGCCGTCGTCGTCGGGGTCCGTGCCGCGGCGGGACTTCTCCGGGGCGTTCCCGTACGGGTCGTCGTCGGGGCCGTCCGCGTACGCGGCGGGCTCCCGGTCGCGGTCGTGCTCGCGCGGTTCGGGGACGGGGTGCCAGTCGCCGCCGTCCGGGGCCGCCTGGCCCGCCTGCGGGTCCTGCCCCGCGTGGTGCGGGGGCACGGGCGGCGGGTAGGCGTCCTCGGTAGCGTAGTAGTCGGGGCCGGCGCCGGTGTGCGGATCGACCGGCGGCTGCCCGTACGGGTCGTAGGGGCCCTGGTGGGACGGGTCCCAGCCGCCGTTGCCGTACTGCGGGGCGGGGCCGCCGGGCTGTCCCTGGCCGTCCCACTGGCCGGGCCGGTCGCCGTAGGCGGCCTGCGCGCCGTGCGGGTCGGGCTGCGGCGGGTTTCCGTAGGGCTGCTGCGTCCCCGCCCCGTAGGGGGCCTGCGGGGCGGTGCCCCCGTGCGGGCCTGTCTGGGGCCGCTGCTGACCTCCGTACGAACCCTGGTCCCCGTACAGCGGGTCCTCCGGATGCCACGGTTCGGAGCCGAAGCCCCGGCCATACTCAGTCATCGATCCCCTAGAGCCGCGAGGCGGAGTGCGCCGACCGGCGGCGCGCCAACTGTCTCGATTGCCGCCTCTTCTTGCACGCGCGGGCGTTCGACCGCCGTCGCGTCGCGCGGAACGTTACCGTATCGCGATCAGATGACCACTTCGACGCTCTCGCCCGGCGCCGCGCCGGACACCCGCTCGGTCTCCAGCGCGCTCTGGAGGATGATCACCGCCGCCGCCTGGTCCACGACCGAACGGCCCTTCTTGCTCTTCACGCCCGAGGCCCGCAGCCCCTGGGCCGCGGTCACCGTGGACATCCGCTCGTCCACCAGCCGCACCGGCACCGGCGCGACGCCCGCCGCCAGTACCCGCGCGAAGGCGCGGACCTTGGCCGCGGCCGGCCCCTCCGTCCCGTTCAGGGAGCGGGGGAGGCCGACGACGACCTCGATCGGTTCGTACTCCGTCACGATCGCCTTGAGCCGCCGGTGCGCCGCCGGGACGTCGCGTCCCGGCACCGTCTCGACGGGGGTGGCGAGGACCCCGTCGGGGTCGCACGAGGCGACCCCGATCCGGGCGTCCCCGACGTCGACGGCGATCCGCCTGCCGCGTCGCACGATCAGCCCGCCTCGCCGACCAGCCGCTCGACGGCCTCGACGGCCTCGGGCACGGCGGCGGCGTTCTGGCCACCGCCCTGGGCCACGTCCGGCTTGCCGCCGCCTCCGCCGCCCAGCGTCTTGGCGGCGGCGCGGACCAGGTCACCGGCCTTGACGCCACGCTCGCGGGCGGCCTCGTTGGTGGCGATGACGGTCACCGGGCGGCCGTTGGCCACGGTGAACAGGGCGACGACGGCGGCCCGGTCGCCCGGGATCCGGCCGCGCACGTCCAGCACCAGCTTGCGCAGGTCGTCGGCGGAGGTGCCGTCCGGGACCTGGGCGGCGACCAGGGCGATGCCCCGGACGTCCTTGGCGCCCGCGGCCAGCCCGGCGGCGGCCTGGAGCACCTTCTCGGCGCGGAACCTCTCGATCTCCTTCTCGGCCTCCTTCAGCTTGGCCAGGACGCCGGAGATCTTCTCGGGCAGCTCCTCCGGGCGGCCCTTGACCAGCTCGGTGAGCTGCGAGACGACGGTGTGCTCGCGGGCGAGGAACTTGTACGCGTCCACGCCGACCAGCGCCTCCACCCGGCGCACGCCGGAGCCGATGGAGGACTCGCCCAGCAGCTTGACCAGGCCGAGCTGCGAGGTGTTGTGGACGTGCGTGCCGCCGCACAGCTCCTTGGAGAAGTCGCCGATGGTCACCACGCGGACCCGCTCGCCGTACTTCTCGCCGAACTCGGCGATGGCGCCCTGCCGCTTGGCCTCGTCCATGCTCATGACCTCGGCGTGCACGTCCAGGTCGCGGGAGAGCACCTCGTTGATGCGCTGCTCGACGTCGGTGAGCACGCTGCCGGGGACGGCGGTCGGCGAGCCGAAGTCGAAGCGGAAGCGGCCCGGGGAGTTCTCCGAACCGGCCTGCGCGGCCGTCGGACCCAGGGCGTCGCGCAGCGCCTGGTGGGTGAGGTGGGTGGCGCTGTGGGCGCGCGCGATGGCCCGGCGGCGCTTGACGTCGATGGCGGCGTACGCGGACGAGCCGACGACGACCTCGCCGACCTGCACGGCGCCCTTGTGGACGATGACGCCGGGGACCGGCTGCTGCACGTCGCGGATCTCCACGATGGCGCCGTTGTCGAGCTTGATGCGGCCGGTGTCGGCGAGCTGGCCGCCGCCCTCGGCGTAGAACGGCGTGCGGTCGAGCACGACCTCGACGTCGTCGCCCTCGTGGGCGGCCGGGGCCGAGGCGCCGTTGACGACGAGGCCCACGACCGTGGACTCGCCCTCGGTGTCGGTGTAGCCGGTGAAGACCGAGGCGCCGGCCTGGTCGGCGACCTCGCGGTACGCGGACATGTCGGCGTGGCCGTGCTTCTTGGCCTGCGCGTCGGCCTTGGCGCGCTCCCGCTGCTCCTTCATCAGGCGGCGGAAGCCGTCCTCGTCCACGGAGAGCCCCTGCTCGGCGGCCATCTCCAGGGTGAGGTCGATGGGGAAGCCCCAGGTGTCGTGCAGCAGGAACGCCTTGTCGCCGGGCAGCACCGTGCCGCCGGCCGACTTGGTCTCGCTGACGGCGGTGTCCAGGATGTTGGTGCCGGCCTTGAGCGTCTTCAGGAAGGCGGCCTCCTCGGCGAGGGCGACCGTCTCGATGCGCTTGCGGTCCTCCAGCAGCTCCGGGTACTGCTGGCCCATCGTCTTGATGACGACGTCGATCAGGTCGCCGACGACCGGGCCGGTGGCACCCAGCAGCCGCATGTTGCGGATGGCCCGGCGCATGATGCGGCGCAGGACGTAGCCGCGGCCCTCGTTGCCGGGGGTGACGCCGTCGCCGATGAGCATCGTGGAGGTGCGCATGTGGTCGGCGACCACGCGCAGCGACACGTCGGAGTCCTCGGCGGCGCCGTAGCGCACGCCGGTCAGGTCGCCGGCCTTGTCGATGACCACGCGCAGGGTGTCGGTCTCGTACATGTTGCGGACGCCCTGGAGGATCATCGCCAGGCGTTCCAGGCCGAGGCCGGTGTCGATGTTCTTGCTGGGCAGCTCGCCGAGGATCTCGAAGTCCTCCTTGCCGATGCCCGCCCCGCGCTCGTACTGCATGAAGACCAGGTTCCAGATCTCCACGTACCGCTCGTCGTTGACGGCCGGGCCGCCCTCGACGCCGAACTCCGGGCCGCGGTCGTAGTTGATCTCGGAGCACGGGCCGCACGGGCCCGGGACGCCCATGGACCAGTAGTTGTCCTTCTTGCCCAGGCGCTGGATGCGCTCGGCGGGGACGCCGACGACGTCCCGCCAGATGCGCTCGGCCTCGTCGTCCTCCAGGTAGACCGTGATCCACAGCCGCTCCGGGTCCAGGCCGTAGCCGCCCTGGTCGACGGGGCTGGTCAGCAGCTCCCAGGCGTACTTGATGGCGCCTTCCTTGAAGTACGCGCCGAAGGAGAAGTTGCCGCACATCTGGAAGAACGTGCCGTGCCGGGTGGTCTTGCCGACCTCCTCGATGTCCGGGGTGCGGACACACTTCTGCACGCTGGTGGCGGTGGCGTGCGGCGGCTTGACCTCGCCGAGGAAGTACGGCTTGAAGGGCACCATGCCCGCGGGGACCAGCAGCAGCGTCGGGTCGTCCGCGATGAGCGACGCCGACGGCACGACGGTGTGCCCACGCTCTTCGAAGAAGCGCAGCCAGCGGCGGCGGATTTCAGCCGACTCCATCAGTGGTCCTCATTTCCGGTCGGCCCGGTGGGTCCGGGTGTACGTGGGGTTCGGTCGGGGAGGGGCAGGGCGTCGCGTCCGGCGGTCCGGGCCGCGGGTTCCAGCACCGTGTACCGCGCCGGGGGCAGCTCGCGCACCTCGCCGCGGTCGGTCAGACCGAGTGCTTCCTGCAACTGCTCTTCACGGTCCGCCATTCCGGAGCGGACGTCCACGGCGAACTGCCGCAGTCGCTGCCCGGTCTCGACGGCCTTCTCCGCGGCCTGCGCGGCGAGGCTGTCGGGGTGCAGGCTGCGCAGCTTGCGGTGGACCTTGTTGGTGGCCCACACGCCGGCGGCGGCGCCGGTGGTGAACCAGAATGCGCGGCGGAACATCGCGGTGATCAGTCCTTGGAGCGACGGGTGCGGCGCCCGCCCCGGCGGGTGGCGGGCAGGGAGCGGCCGGCGACGACGGTGCGCGCCGGTTCGGCGGGCGCGCCCTTCTTGCCGATCGCGCGGCGCACGCCGTAGCCGAACGCCGCGACCTTGACCAGCGGCCCGCCGAAGGCCGACGAGACGGTCGAGGAGAGCGCGGAGGCGTTGGCGGTGACCTCCTGCACGTCGGCGGCGATGGCGTCGACGCGGGCCAGCTGGGTGTGCGCGGAGCGGACGGTCGCCGACGCGTCCGCGAGCAGCGGGACGGCCTGTTCGGACACCTCGGCCACCATCTTCGTGGTCGCCTTCAGCGTCTGCGCGAGCCTCGCCAGCACGAGGGCGAGGAACGACACGAGGATCGCCCAGAAGACGGCCACGAGGATCCCGGCCACCTCTCCACCGGACACGTTTGGCACCGCTTTCTGACTGATGTGATCGGCTCTGGTCCCGCTCGATCGGCAGGATCCGACCCTATCGCGCCGCGACTGTCCGTTCGTACCGCATTCCCCGTGCGGCGCGGGGCGGGGCGCGGGGGCGGTCCCGGACGGGTTCGCGTGCTCCCGGAGTCCCGTCCGCGCGGGTTTCCGCGTGCTCTGGGGACCCATCCGTACGAAGACCGGCGCGGCCCCGGCGGGACCGCGCCCCGGGAACGCGCGAGCCCGCCGGCTCCCCTCCGCGAAGGGCGGGGAGACGGCGGGCTGCACGCGGAATCCGCGGGGTGCCGGCGCCGCGACCGGCGGGG
Source organism: Streptomyces sp. NPDC003077 (assembly GCF_040611095.1). Classification (NCBI taxonomy): domain Bacteria; kingdom Bacillati; phylum Actinomycetota; class Actinomycetes; order Kitasatosporales; family Streptomycetaceae; genus Streptomyces; species Streptomyces sp. NPDC003077. The sequence goes on from NZ_JBEXNM010000008.1 coordinate 79,129, forward strand.
TCCGCCGAGGGGCGGAGCCTGCCGGGAGGGCACCGGGCGCTACTCCCGGATCAGCGGGCGTAGTACTCGACGACGAGCTGCTCGTCGCAGATCACCGGGATCTCCTTGCGGTTCGGGTCCCGGTCCAGGCGGAAGGCCAGGGCCTTCAGGTTGACCTCCAGGTAACGGGGGGTCTCACCCTCGGGGGCGTAGCCACCCTCGCGGGCAACCTGGAAGGGGTGCTTCTCGCGGCTGCGCTCGCGGACCATCACGACGTCGCCGGGGCGGACGCGGAAGGAGGGCTTGTCCACCTTGCGGTCGTTGACCGAGATGTGGCCGTGGACGACCATCTGGCGGGCCTGGTAGATCGTGCGGGCGATACCCGACCGCAGGACGAGCGCGTCCAGACGGCGCTCAAGCTCGATGATCAGCGCTTCGCCTGTCTTGCCTTCGACCTTCCGAGCGCGGTCGTAGGCGCGCACCATCTGGCGCTCGCTGATGTCGTACTGAGCGCGCAGCCGCTGCTTCTCCAGCAGACGGACCTTGTAGTCGCTGTTCTGCTTGCGGCCACGGCCGTGCTCACCGGGCGGGTACGGGCGGGCCTCGAAGTACTTGACGGCCTTCGGCGTCAGGGCGATGCCGAGAGCGCGCGACTTCTTGACCTTGGGACGCGACTGGTTCACGTGAAACGGACCTCCATGTAAGTTAGGTGAGGCTTACCTTACCGCGAGGAGAACGCATGTTTCGACCTGGGAACCCCCTGCCCAGTGCAGGTCAGCGCACCGAGGCGGGTCAGCCGCGTCCCATGGAAGACGTCCAGCGGCCCTCGGCCGCCGAGCGTGTACGAACCCTCGTCGAATCCAATGGTATGGCGTCTTTGGACATTCCCGGAGCCGGGGATTCCGACGCGACTCCCCTCGCGGCACCGGTCTGCAGGACCGTGACCCCCGACGGAGACGTGCTGTTGCTGGTTCCTGGGGACTGCGCGGCGGCCCGTGCGGCCCTCCACGCCCAGGACGACGACCTCACCGCCGTGATGGAGATCACCGACGTAGCCCCCGTTTCGGTGCCCCACCGCATCCGCGGCCGGGCCTGGATCGCGGGCTGGCTGACCCCCGTACGCAACGAGGACCGCGCCCCGGCGGCCATGCTGCTCGCCGAGCGGCACCCCGTCGGCGAGCTGCTGGGCATCGGCGAGGCCTTCCAGCCCGAACCCGCGCCGGGCGCCTTCGGCAGGGCCGCATGGGTGATGCTGCGCCTGGAGGTGGGCGAGGCGACGGTCGATGACTTGTGGGGCACCGAGTCCGTCGAACCGGACGACTTCGCCGCGGCGGCCCCGGATCCGCTGGTGGCCCACGAGGCCGAACTGCTCCAGCACCTGCACGCCTCCCACGGGGAGCAGGTGCGCGGGCTGTGCGCGCTGATGGGCGACCGCTCGGCGCGGGTCTGCGGGCGCACCGGGCAGGTCGCGCCGGTGGCGCTGGACCGCTTCGGCCTGCGGGTGCGCTTCACGGACGGCGACCGCCACTCCTTCGACGCCCGCTTCGACTTCCCCGAGCCGGTCCGCGACGTGGCGGAGCTGCGGCGCGCCATGCACGCGCTGTTCGAGGCGGCGGCGGAGTAGGGGCGGAGGCGGCCTCCGCGGACGGCACCTCGCGGGCCCGGCTCACCCGCACGCCACCCTCACGGGCCCGACTCCTGCGCACGCCGCCTCCGCGCGAGGGGCCTCCGCGGACGAGCCCGGCCCGGCCCCGGTGCTCAGCCCTCCGGTGGGATGCACCACCCCTGCGAGCCCGAGCCCGGAGCACGGCCCGGCCCTCTCCGGTGGACGGACCGCGCCCCTACGAGCCCGAGCCCGCCTCCGGCGCCTCGCCGCGCAGCCGGGCGCGGACCCGGTCGGTGACATCGGCGTAGCGCGCCTCGGCGCCGTACCGCGTCGGACTGTAGTAGCGCTTGCCGTGCACCGCGTCCGGCGCGTACTGCTGGGCGGCTATGCCGCCGGGGAGGTCGTGCGGGTACTGGTAGCCCTGGCCGTGGCCGAGCTTCTGGGCGCCCTTGTAGTGGCTGTCCCGCAGGTGGGGCGGCACCGGGCCGGCCAGCCCGGCGCGCACGTCCGCCAGGGCGGCGTCGATGGCCAGGTAGGCGGCGTTCGACTTGGGCGCGAGGGCGAGCGCGATGGTGGCCTGGCTCAGCGTGATCCGCGCCTCCGGGAAGCCGATCATCGCGACGGCCTGGGCGGCGGCCACGGCCGTCTGGAGGGCGGACGGATCGGCCAGGCCGATGTCCTCGCTCGCGGAGATCATCAGACGGCGGGCGATGAACCGCGGGTCCTCCCCCGCCTCGATCATGCGCGCCAGGTAGTGCAGCGCCGCGTCCACGTCCGACCCGCGGATGGACTTGATCAGGGCGCTGGCGACGTCGTAGTGCTGGTCGCCGCTGCGGTCGTACTTCACCGCCGCCCGGTCGACGGTCTCCTCCAGGGTCTGGAGGGTGATCTCCTTCTCGCCCTTGGCGAGAGCGGCCCCGGCCCCGGCCTCCAGGGCGGTCAGCGCGCGCCGGGCGTCCCCGCCGGCGATCCGCAGCAGGTGCGCCTCGGTGTCCTCCGGGAGCGTCACCGCGCCCGCGAGCCCGCGCGCGTCGGTCAGCGCGCGGCGCAGCAGCCCCCGCAGGTCGTCGTCGGTGAGCGGCTCCAGGGTGAGCAGCAGCGAGCGGGAGAGCAGCGGGGAGATGACGGAGAAGTACGGGTTCTCCGTCGTGGCGGCGATGAGGGTGACCCAGCGGTTCTCCACGGCGGGCAGCAGGCTGTCCTGCTGGGCCTTGCTGAAGCGGTGGATCTCGTCCAGGAAGAGGACCGTCTCCTTGCCGTAGCCGCCCGAGGCGCGCCGCGCGCCGTCGATGACGGCCCGGACCTCCTTGACCCCGGCCGTGATCGCGGAGAGCTCCACGAACCGCTTGTTCGTCGCCTGGCTGACGACGTACGCCAGCGTGGTCTTGCCGATGCCGGGCGGCCCCCACAGGAACACCGAGGACGGCCCGGCGGGACCGCCGTTCCCCTCGCCGACCAGGCGGCGCAGCGGCGAGCCGGGCTTGAGCAGGTGCTGCTGCCCGACCACCTCGTCGAGGGTGCGCGGGCGCATCCGCACGGCGAGCGGGGACCCCGCGGGGTCCTTCTCCTGGCGGTCTTCGGCGGCTGCGGTGAACAGGTCGGGTTCCACGTCAACGAGCCTAAGCCACCCCACTGACAACGCCGGTCGCGGACGGGCCGGGGGCCAACCGCGACGGGCCGCACACAGCGGAACCGAGCCCCGGCCCGTACCGCCCGGCCCCGCTCCACCGAAGCCCCGCGCCCCCCGCGACTTCAAACCCGTCCGGCGATTGAGGACAACGCCCCCGGCGTTCACCGGCACCCAGAAATCACCCGCCACCCACCCCAGAGCCCGTCCCCGCGCTCACCGGGGTGTCCTCAAACGCCGGACGGGCTGGAGATGGCGGGCTCGGCACCCATACGAAAAGGGGGCCGCCTCACAGCGACCCCCTCCCCTTCCGGACCCCTCAGATCAGCGAGCTCCAGTACGACCACCACTTGGTCAGGATCAGCAGCGCGATCACGCCGTACCACAGCACCGGCACGACCCAGTGGAACTCCACGACCGTCTTCCGCACCCCTTCGGGCACCGGAATGATCTTGTGCTTGATGTTGTGCACGGTCGTGTACCAGAACATCAGGATCGTGGCGAGCCAGGTCAGCGTGCACCACAGGCACAGCGCGTTGATCTCGTACAGCGACTGCGACATCAGCCACATGCAGAAACCGGCGCCGAACAGCGTGCCCAGGTTCAGCCCGATCCAGTACCAGCCGCGGTACCGGGCGCCCGCCACCAGGCCCATGCCGACGGCCACGACCACCCCGAAGCAGACCAGGCCCAGCACCGGGTTCGGGAAGCCGAAGACCTCCGCCTGCTCGCTCTGCATGACGCTGCCGCAGGAGATGATCGGGCTGATGCTGCAGGCGGGCTTGAAGTTGGGGTCCTTCAGGAGCTCGATCTTGTCCATGGTGATGACCCAGGACGCGAGGATGCCCAGCGCACCGGTGATCACCAGCAGCCAGGCCAGGCCCCGTCCCGCTCCGAAGGTGGGGCGGTCCGCGCCGTTGCCGCGTTCGTCCTCGGTGGACACGTCGTCAAGAGCTGTCGTCGTCATATCGCCGTTCCATCGGTCCTTGAGGTGCGGGTGGGGCGGGCGCGGCGGAGGAGGTGAACCGTCGGGTCCGCCGGGCGGCCTCATTCTGCCCCAACTCGTGTCCCGGCCACCGTTCGGTGAACATAAAACCTTTCCCCTCCTCCCCCGACCTGCCGTCCTTCCCTGGCGGTTTCCCCGTCCGCCCCTTGCCCCGGCACCGGCCCACGGGGGAACGCCGCACAGCCGGACGTGCCAGAAAACGCGGGCCCGAACGCTGCCAGGAAGCGGGGAACCGGAGGGGCGGATGTGCCGAGCCAGAAGGCGAAGAAGCCGACCGGCCGATCCCTTCGGACAACGGGCGGGGCCCGGACGGCGCCTCACGCACCGTCCGGGCCCCGCCCGAAACCGTCCGCCCGGCCACCCGGGCGCGGCCGTCAGCCCAGCCGGCGCCGGACCTCCTCGACCACCGCGTCCAGCGCGACCGGGGTCTGCTCGCCGCTCTCCAGGTCCTTGACCTGGACCACGCCCTCGGCCAGGTCGCGCTCACCCGCGACCACGGCCAGCCGGGCGCCCGAGCGGTTCGCCGACTTCATGGCGTTCTTCAGGCCCTTGCCGCCGAACGCGAAGTCGGTGGCGACCCCGGCCCGGCGCAGCGCCGTCACCGCGGCGAACAGCGTCCGGCGGGCCTCCTCGCCCAGCGGCACCGCGTAGACGTCCGTGGCGGCGGGGACGTCGAGCGTGACTCCCTCGGCCTCCAGCGCCAGGACCGTGCGGTCCACGCCCAGCGCCCAGCCGACGGACGGCAGCGCGGGGCCGCCGATCATCTCGGACAGGCCGTCGTACCGGCCGCCGCCGCCCACCGCGGACTGCGAGCCGAGGCCGTCGTGGACGAACTCGAAGGTGGTGCGGGTGTAGTAGTCCAGGCCGCGCACCAGCTTGGGGTCGTCCTCGAAGGCGACGCCCGCCGCGGTCAGCAGCTCGCGCACCTGCTCGTGGTACGCCTTGCAGGACTCGCATAGGTGGTCGCGCAGCAGCGGCGCGCCGACGAGCTGCTTCTGCACCTCGGGCCGCTTGTCGTCCAGGACCCGCAGCGGGTTGATGTCGATCCGGCGACGGGTGTCCTCGTCCAGGTCCAGGCCGCGCAGGAAGTCCTGGAGGGCGGCGCGGTAGGCCGGACGGCACTCCTTGTCGCCCAGGGAGTTGAGCAGGATGCGGAAGTTCCGCAGGCCCAGCGAGCGGTAGGCGTCGTCCGCCAGGATGATCAGCTCGGCGTCCAGCGCGGGGTCCTCCGCGCCGATGGCCTCGGCGCCCACCTGGGAGAAGTGGCGGTAGCGGCCCTTCTGGGGGCGCTCGTAGCGGTAGTACGAGCCGGAGTACCAGAGCTTGACCGGCAGGTTGCCGGCCTTGTGGAGGCCGGCCTCCAGCGCGGCGCGCAGGACGGAGGCGGTGCCTTCGGGGCGCAGCGCGAGCTGGTCGCCGCCCTTGGTGGTGAAGGCGTACATCTCCTTGGTCACGATGTCGGTGGACTCGCCGACGCCGCGCGCGAACAGCTCGACGTTCTCGAAGCCGGGCGTCTCGACGTAGCCGTAGCCGGAGCGCTTGAGCGGCGCGGAGATCGCCTCGCGGACCGCGAGGTAGGTCGCGGACTGCGGCGGGATCAGGTCGTAGGTGCCCTTGGGGGCCTTGAAGGTGCTCACGGAAAGGTTCGTCACATTCCTCGTCGCGGAGCCGGGTGGGGGTGCGTCCCGGCTCCGAGGCCGGCGGCCACCTCCCGCAGGTACGGGTTGGTGGCGCGCTCGCGGCCGATGGTGGTCTGGGGGCCGTGGCCGGACAGCACCACGGTCGAGTCGTCCTGCGGCAGGCACACGCGTGCCAGCGAGCGGAGGATCTCGGCGTGGTCGCCGCCGGGCAGATCGGTGCGTCCGATGGAGCCGGCGAACAGCAGGTCGCCCGAGAAGAGAATCGGCGGGATGTCCGCCCGCTCGGGAAGCCTGAACGTCACCGACCCCTTGGTATGGCCCGGTGCGTGCGCGACGGTGAACTCCATCCCGGCCAGCTCCAGCGTGCCGCCGTCGGCCAGCTCCCGCAGGTCGTCCGGCTCGCCCACGGTCAGCTCGCCCATGAGGGGCTGCCCGATGGAGCGGCCGAGCGCCTTCTCCGGATCGCTCATCATGTAGCGGTCCTCGGGGTGGATCCAGGCCGGTACGTCGTGGGCCCCGCACACCGGCACCACCGACGCGACGTGGTCGATGTGGCCGTGGGTGAGGACGACGGCGACGGGCTTGAGCCGGTGTTTGCGCAGCGTCTCCTCGACACCCTCGGCGGCCTGGTGGCCCGGGTCGATGATCACGCACTCCTCGCCGGCGGCCGGGGCGACCAGGTAGCAGTTGGTCCCCCAGGCCCCCGCGGGGAACCCGGCAATCAGCACGTTCGTCCTTACAGTTCGGTCCGGCTCGCCGGAACGGGAGGTCCCGGCGGGTCCGGAGATGCGGTCCGCGATCCGGTCACGGTCCGGTCCGGTTGGCCCGGCCCGGGAAGATCCCGGCTGTTCAGAGCCTACCGGCGGGACTCCCGAGCGGGCGAACCCGTATACGGTACGGGCCACGGCAGATCACCGCGCACCCAAGGAGACGACCCGGTGGCCACAAGCGATCAGCGGCGGCGCCAGCTCGCCCGTCAGAAGCTCGAACGCCAGCAGCAGCGGCGGCAGGCGGCCCGGCGCAAGACCAAGCGCCGCAACGCCGTCATCGCGGGCGGCCTGGCCGTGGTGCTGGCCGCGGGCGCCGGCGCCTGCGCGTCGGTGAAGCTGTCCGGTGACGACGGGGCGAAGGCGGACGCCGCCGAGCAGCCGAGCGCGAGCCCGAGCAAGGCCCCCGACCCGTGCGGCAAGCCCGCCAAGGGCGCCCCCTCCAAGGGGCACTGGGACAAGGAGCCGGCCATGAGCATCGACACCTCGGCCGCCTACACCATGCGGCTCGACACCACCTGCGGCGACATCACGCTCAAACTGGACGCGGCCAAGGCCCCGCGCACCGTCAACTCCTTCGCGTTCCTGGCGGACAAGAAGTACCTCGACCACAGCAAGTGCCACCGCCTGGTCGACCAGGGCATCTTCGTCCTCCAGTGCGGCGACCCGACGGGCACCGGCACCGGGACCCCCGGCTACACCATCCCGGACGAGAACCTGAAGGACCCGCGGCTGAAGGGCAACGTCTACCCGGCGGGCACGGTCGCGATGGCGAATCGTTACGACGGCAAGGACGAGAAGACCCGGAACACCGGCGGCAGCCAGTTCTTCCTCGTCTACGAGAACAGCCAGCTGCCGCCGAACTACACCCCCTTCGGAACGATCACCAAGGGCATGGACGTGCTGAAGAAGATCGCCGCCGCGGGCTCCACGCTCGACCCGTCGACCGGCAACACCGCGCCCAACGCCACGGTCGTGATCGACAAGGCGGTGGTCACGAAATCCTGAGCCGAGGCGGCGACCGGCGGCGGCCGTGCGCTCAGGGCGGAATTTCGGCCGCGCTGGGTGCGGACAGCCGACCCGCCGGTCGCCTAGATTGGCGTTGGGTAGGGTGCCTGCTCCGACGGCTGCCACCCCGCCCGCAAGACACCCCCCGTCGGACCGGCCAGGGCGTTGCCCTGCCGGACAGAAACTGTGGACGATGCCGCGGGGCCGCGCGCCCGGGTCGGCATCATGTGGAGGAGGCGCTGTGAGCAGCGACCCGTGGGGCCGCGTCGATGAGACGGGGACCGTGTACGTGCGTACCGCCGACGGCGAGCAGGTCGTCGGATCGTGGCAGGCGGGATCTCCTGAGGAGGCCCTGGCCTACTTCGAGCGCAAGTATGAGGGCCTGGTCGTCGAGATCGGCCTCCTCGAACGCCGGGTCAGGACCACCGACCTGTCGGCGAAGGACGCCATGACCGCGATCGACCACCTGCGGCAGCAGGTGGACGAGCACCACGCGGTGGGTGATCTGGACGCGCTGAGGAAGCGGCTGGACCAGCTCGTCGCGGACGTCGAGGCGCGCCGTGAGGAGCGCCGGGCCCAGAAGGCCAAGCAGAGCGACGAGGCCCGACAGGCCAAGGAGAAGCTCGTCGCCGAGGCCGAGGAGCTGGCGGCCAGCGAGCAGTGGCGGGCGGCGGGCGAGCGGCTGCGCGCGCTGGTCGACACCTGGAAGGGCCTGCCGCGGCTGGACCGCAAGACGGACGACGAGCTGTGGCACCGCTTCTCCCACGCCCGCTCGGCCTTCTCCAAGCGGCGCAAGGCGCACTTCGCGTCGCTGGACGCGCAGCGCGAGGAGGCCCGCAAGGCGAAGGAGAAGCTGGTCGCCGAGGCGGAGTCGCTGTCCGGCTCGACGGACTGGGGCCCCACCGCGGCCCGCTACCGCGAGCTGATGGCCGAGTGGAAGGCCGCCGGCCGCGCCCAGCGCGAGCACGAGGACGACCTGTGGAACCGCTTCCGCGGCGCCCAGGACGTCTTCTTCCAGGCGCGCGGCGAGGTGTTCGCGGAGCGCGACGCCGAGCAGCGGGAGAACCTCACGCGCAAGGAGGAGCTGGTCGCCGAGGCCGAGAAGCTCCTCCCCGTCTCCGACCTCAAGGCGGCGCGGGCCGCCTTCCGTTCGATCAACGAGCGGTGGGAGGCCATCGGCCACGTCCCGCGGGACGCCCGTCCGAAGATCGAGGGGCGGATGCACGCGGTCGAGCGCGCCATCCAGGAGGCCGAGGAGGCCGAGTGGCGGCGGACGAACCCGGAGGCGCGGGCCCGCGCGGCCGGGCTGACCGGCCAGCTCCAGGACGCCGTCGACAAGCTCCAGCGGCAGATCGACGCGGCCCGCGCGGCCGGCAACGACGCCAAGGCCGACAAGCTCGCCCGCGAGCTGGAGGGCCGTCAGGCCCTGCTGGACCAGGCGCTGAAGGGCCTGGAGGAGTTCGGCGGCCGGTGACGTAGCCGCTCACAGGCATGCGGAAGGGGCCCGGTACACACGTACCGGGCCCCTTCCCTTCTTTTTTCTCGCTGTTCTGCCTTTTCCGCGCGGCGCGCTACGTACGCGCTCCTACGGCCTCCGAGCCGAAGTGACCCGGTACACGTCGTACACGCCCTCCACCCCGCGCACCGCCTTGAGCACATGGCCCAGGTGCTTGGGATCGCCCATCTCGAAGGTGAACCGCGAGGTGGCCACCCGGTCGCGGGAGGTCTGCACGGCCGCGGACAGGATGTTGACGTGCTGGTCGGACAGGACGCGCGTGACGTCCGAGAGCAGCCGGGAGCGGTCCAGCGCCTCCACCTGGATGGCGACCAGGAAGACCGAGGACTGGGTGGGCGCCCACTCGACCTCCAGTATCCGTTCCGGCTGCCGGGACAGGGAGTCCACGTTGACGCAGTCCGCGCGGTGCACCGACACGCCGTTGCCGCGGGTGACGAAGCCGATGATCGGGTCGCCCGGCACCGGCGTACAGCAGCGCGCGAGCTTGACCCACACGTCCTCGACGCCCTTGACCACCACGCCCGGGTCGGCCGAGGAGCGCCGCTTGCGGGTGCGGATCGGCGTGGACTCGGCGATGTCCTCGGTGGCCTCGTCCTGGCCGCCGAGCGCCTGCACCAGTTTCTGGACGACGCTCTGCGCGGTGACGTGGCCCTCGCCGATCGCCGCGTACAGGGACGAGATGTCCGGATAGCGCATCTCGTGGGCGAGCGTGACCAGCGAGTCGCCCGTCAGGATGCGCTGGATGGGCAGGTTCTGCTTCCGTATGGCGCGCGCGATGGCGTCCTTGCCCTGCTCGATCGCCTCGTCCCGGCGCTCCTTGGAGAACCACGCGCGGATCTTGTTGCGGGCGCGCGGGGACTTCACGAAGCCGAGCCAGTCGCGGGAGGGGCCCGCGCCCGGGGCCTTGGATGTGAAGACCTCCACCAGGTCGCCGTTGTCCAGGGTGGACTCCAGCGGCACCAGCCGGCCGTTGACCCGGGCGCCTATCGTGCGGTGGCCGACCTCGGTGTGCACCGCGTACGCGAAGTCCACGGGTGTGGCACCGGCCGGCAGCGCTATGACGTCGCCCTTGGGCGTGAAGACGAAGACCTCGTTGCGGGACAGGTCGAAGCGCAGCGACTCCAGGAACTCGCCCGGGTCCTCGGTCTCCTTCTGCCAGTCCAGGAGCTGCCGCAGCCAGGCCATGTCGTTGACGGTGTCCTGACCCTTGCCGGCCCCGCGCGGCACGTCGGTGCGCACCTTGGAGGCGCCGGCCACGGCCTCCTGCTTGTACTTCCAGTGGGCGGCGATGCCGTACTCGGCGCGGCGGTGCATGTCGAACGTGCGGATCTGGAGTTCGACGGGCTTGCCGCTGGGACCGATCACCGTGGTGTGCAGCGACTGGTACATGTTGAACTTGGGCATCGCGATGTAGTCCTTGAACCGCCCCGGCACCGGGTTCCACCGGGCGTGGACGGTGCCGAGCGCCGCGTAGCAGTCGCGGACGGTGTCGACGAGGACGCGGATGCCCACCAGGTCGTAGATCTCGGCGAAGTCCCGGCCCCGCACGATCATCTTCTGGTAGACGCTGTAGTAGTGCTTGGGGCGGCCGGTGACGGTGGCCTTGATGCGGGCGGCGCGCAGGTCGGCCTGGACCTCGTCGGTCACTATGGCCAGGTACTCGTCCCGCTTGGGCGCGCGCTCGGCCACCAGACGCACGATCTCGTCGTACATCTTGGGGTAGAGGATCGCGAAGGCGAGGTCCTCCAGCTCCCACTTGATGGTGTTCATGCCCAGGCGGTGGGCGAGCGGCGCGTAGATCTCCAGCGTCTCGCGGGCCTTCTTCTCCTGCTTCTCCCGCTTGAGGTAGCGCATGGTGCGCATGTTGTGCAGCCGGTCGGCGAGCTTGATGACCAGGACGCGGGGGTCCTTGGCCATCGCCACGACCATCTTGCGCACCGTCTCGGCCTGCGCCGCCTCGCCGAACTTGACCTTGTCCAGCTTGGTGACGCCGTCCACCAGCAGCGCCACCTGGTCGCCGAAGTCCTCGCGCAGCGTCTCCAGGCCGTACTCGGTGTCCTCGACGGTGTCGTGCAGCAGACCCGCCATCAGCGTGGCCGGGTCCATGCCGAGCTCGGCGAGGATGGTGGTGACCGCGAGCGGGTGGGTGATGTAGGGGTCGCCGCTCTTGCGCTTCTGGCCGCGGTGCCACCGCTCGGCGACCTGGTAGGCCCGCTCGACCTGGCGCAGCGTGGCCGCCTCGATCTTCGGGTCGTTGCCGCGGACGATGCGCAGCAGCGGCTCCAGCACCGGGTTGTACGGGCTCTGCCGCTGCACGCCCAGCCGCGCCAGGCGGGCCCGGACGCGGTTGGAGGAGCCGGTGCGCCCGGAGGAGGTGCCCGCGCCGCCCCGGACGGGGACCGGCGGCGGGCTCTTGCGGAGGGGGACGGGCGGCGGCGCGGCGGGCCGGACGGCCGGGGGGCGCGCCGGGGCGGCGCCCTCCGCCCCGCTCGGCTGTGGCGCGCCGGGGCCGGCCGGGTGCTGCGGCTCGGGGCGCGCGGGAGCGGGGTCCCCCTGGCTGACGCCGGGGGAGAGCGGCTGGGCCTCGTCTGGCAAGTGCACTCCTCGGTGGGCCTTCCTCGTCGGAAGCGGGCGAGGAATCTGGTCCGGACCACAAGACCACGAACGGGTCGTCGAGCTGCCATGGTAGCGAGCCCGCCGTCCGGCCTCCCCTGTGACCACGGTTAGGTACATGACAGCGGAAAGCCACCCGGCTTTGTTCCGGGTGCCCTTTTCCCCCGCATATCCGCCGTTCGTACGCGCGAAGAGGCCGCGTCCTCCGCACGAACGCGCCGCGTCCTCCCTCACAAACGCGCCGAGTCGTCCGTGCGAACCGCGCCGTGCCCTGCCACGCGCACGCGCCATGGCCTGCCATGAGGAAGCGCCGGCTCCGCCATGCGAAGGGGCCGGGCGGGAACACCCCCGCCCGGCCCCTTCTCAGCCCCGCTCAGGCCCTGATCACACGGTGATCAGCGCATCCAGCGGTGCCTCCTTGAGCATCGGCTCCAGGCGCTCGCGCCCGGCCAGGAAGCCCAGCTCCAGCAGGACCGCGACGCCCGCCACCTCGGCGCCGGAGCGCCGGATGAGCTGGAGCGACGCCTCGGCGGTGCCGCCGGTGGCCAGCACGTCGTCGATGACCAGGACGCGGTCGCCGGGCGCGAACGCGTCGGCGTGCATCTCGATCTCGGCGGTGCCGTACTCCAGGGCGTACGTCTGCCGCAGCGTCTTGCCGGGGAGCTTGCCCGCCTTGCGGACGGGGACGAAGCCCACCCCGGCCCGGACGGCCACCGGCGCGGCGAGGATGAACCCGCGCGCCTCCAGGCCGACGACCTTGTCGACGCGGTGCCGCGCGCACAGTTCGACGAACGCGTCGGTCAGCGCGCCGAAGGCGGCCGGGTCGGCCAGCAGCGGGGTGATGTCCTTGAACATCACGCCGGGCTTCGGGTAGTCGGGGACGTCGGCGATGCGGCTGAGCAGCAGCTCGCGGAGTTCCTGCGGGGCGGTCATCGGCGCTTCCCTGACGGACGGCCGCGCCCTCGGGCGCGGGAGGCGGGCTGGGTACGGGAGGCGGTCGCGCCGCTGGCGGCGGTCGCGGTGTCCTCGTCGTCGTCCTCGTCGGCGGACCGGGGCTCCACGGCGTCCGCCGGCTCGCCGGACTCCCCCTTGGCCGCGGCGGCGGCGCGCTTGGCGTGCACCCGCTTGGACAGGGCCTTCATCTGCGGGTCGCTCATCTTGAGGTCGGCGACCAGCGGCGTCGCGATGAAGATCGAGGAGTACGCGCCGGCCGCGAGGCCGACGAACAGGGCGAGCGAGATGTCGTTGAGCATCCCCGCGCCCAGGAAGCCGCCGCCGACGAACAGCAGGCCGGCGACCGGCAGCAGCGCCACGATCGTGGTGTTGATCGACCGCACCAGGGTGCCGTTGATGCTGCGGTTGGCGATCTCGCCGAAGGTGTAGCGGGTCTGCTTGGTGATGCCCTTCGCGGACTCCTTGAGACTGTCGAAGACCACGACGGTGTCGTACAGGGAGTAACCGAGGATCGTCAGCAGACCGATGACGGTACCCGGCGTGACCTCGAACCCGACCAGCGCGTACACACCGACCGTGATCGTCAGGTCGTGGATCAGCGCGATCAGGGCGGCCAGCGCCATCCGCCACTCGAAGGCGATGGCCAGGTAGATCACGACCAGGACCATGAAGATGGCCAGGCCCAGCCACGCCTTGTTGGCGATCTCCTCGCCCCAGCTGGGGCCGACGAGCTGGGTGTTGATCTCCTTGGCCGGGATCTTCAGATCCTTGGCCAGCTCCTCCTGCACCGGCAGCGCCTGCTTGGTGTCCAGGTCGCTGATCTGGATGCGCAGGCCGCCGTTGCCGAGCTTCTGGACGGTGGCCTGGTGGCCCTCGGCCGCCGACTCGGCCATGTGCTGCGCCTGGGAGGCGGAGACGCTGGTGCGCTCGGTGGTGAAGACCGCGCCGCCGGAGAACTCGATGCCCATGTTCAGGCCGCGCACCGCCAGGCCCACGATGGCCGTGATGGTGATCAGGATGGAGATGCCGTACCAGATCTTCCGCTTGCCGATGAAGTCGTAGCCGACCTCACCGCGGTAGAGCCGGGCGCCGATGTTGCCGAGCTTGGACATCTCACGCCTCCTTCGTCTCGATGGGGGCGGTGACACGGCGCCGGCCACCGCGCAGCGGCGGGCGGGCACCCAGGCGCCTCGGGTCCAGGCCGGACCACGGATGCCCGCTGGCGAAGAACTTGCGCTTGGCCAGCAGCGTCATCAGCGGCTTGGTGAAGAAGAAGACCACCACGACGTCCAGGAGCGTGGTGAGGCCGAGCGTGAACGCGAAGCCCTGCACCTTGCCGACGGTGACGATGAACAGCACCGCCGCCGCCAGGAAGGAGACGAAGTCGGAGACCAGGATCGTGCGGCGGGCCCGGGGCCAGCCGCGCTCCACGGCCGGGCGCAGCGAGCGGCCCTCGCGGATCTCGTCCCGGATGCGTTCGAAGTAGACGATGAACGAGTCGGCCGTGATGCCGATGGCGACGATGGCGCCGCAGACGGCGGGCAGGTTCAGCGCGAACCCGATGGCCGGGCCGAGCAACGTCATGATCGTGTACGTGAGGACCGCGGAGACCGCCAGGCTCGCGAGGGCGACCAGCGCCAGGCCGCGGTAGTACGCGACGAGGTAGACGATGACGAGCGCGAGGCCGATGGCGCCCGCGATCAGGCCGGCCTCCAGCTGCTCGCCGCCGAGCGCCGCGCTGACGGTGGTCTCGTCCGCGATCTTGAAGGACAGCGGCAGCGAACCGTAGGCCAGGACGTTGGCCAGGTCCTCGGCGGACTGCTGGGTGAAGCTGCCGGAGATGGTCGCCTCGCCGGCGATGGCCTTGCTGACCGAGGGGGCCGAGACGGTCTCGCCGTCGAGCACGATCGCGAACTGGTTCCGCGGCTGCGCCTGGGCGGCCAGCTTGCCGGTGGTCTCGGCGAACTTCTTGGAGCCCTGCGAGGTGAACTTCAGCTGGACGATCCAGCCCATGCCCTGCTGGGTGTCGAGCATCGCGGACGCGCCGGACACATCGACGCCCTCGACCTCGACCGGACCGAGCGCGTACTTCTCCTGGCCGTCCTTGCTGCAGGAGACGATGTCATCGCTCGACTTGGTGTTCGCGGCCTGCTCGGCGCCCTTGGCCCGGGACTCCTTCGTCGAGCAGTCCAGTGCCGCGAGCTTCTTCTGCAGGTCGGCGGAGATACCGCCCGCCGGGTCGGGCTGCGTGGGCGCGCTGGGCGGGGAACTCGGCTTCGCGGAGGCGGAGGCGGACGCGCTCGGGGTGGCGGACGGGGCCTTCTTGAGGCCCTCGGTCACGGCACGGCCCTGCGTGGACGCGGACGGCGTTGGTGAGGACGCTCCGTCCTCCGTGCCGTTTTTGTCCTTGCCGTCCTTGTCGCCCTTGTCGCCTTGGCCCTTGCCCTTCGCGGACGGGCTGGGGCTCGTCGAGGGGCTGGTGCTCGGCTCGGGGGTCCTGGCGCCGGGGGCGACCGTCAGCACCTGGCGGAAGCCGAGCTGCGCGGTGGTGCCCACCTGCTGGCGCGCCTGGGCGGCGTCCGTGCCCTTGGGGATGTTGACGATGATGTGCCGGTCGCCCTGGGTCTGGACCTCGGTTTCGGACACGCCCAGGCCGTTGACACGCCGGTCCATGATGTTGGCGGCGGTCTTCAGGTTGGTCTCGTTGATCGCGTTCGGCTTGCCGGGCTGGTTGCGGGCCTCCAGCGTGAAGCTCGTACCGCCGGCGAGGTCGATGCCCAACCGTGGCGCCAGGGTGCCGGAGTAGAACATGCCCCCGACCAGCGCCACCATGGCGATCAGGATCAGGGCCAGGGTCCGCCCCGGCCTCCCCTGGCTCCCGGGGGCTCTGCGCCCCTTCTTCGGTGCTGCCACCTTTTCGTATCTCCCTGTCCAACCGCCCGGCTTCGGGTGTGTGCCGGGCGGCCACGATGTTGTGGGGACGTGTCCCCGCCGGGGCCTGCCGTCTGTCCGACGCGTCCCGGTCGCCCACCGGGGCACGGCCGTCGGTGTCCGGGGCGGTCGGCCCCCGAACGGCGGTCGCCGGATCGCCCGCGTACGCACGCGGGGCACGGGGCGGTCCGGTGACGCGACGGGCCCGCGCACCGGGCGCCACAGGCCAGGCGGGAAACGTCGGGACAGACGATGTGTCAGACAGACCCTAGACCGTCACGGACCCGCGGCGCACCGCTGAGGGCGCGGTCCGCGGGTCCGTTCGCGGGCGACGGTCACTTCGCGTCGGCGCCGTCGTCCTTCTTGCCGTCCTTGGAGGCGTCGGCCTTGCCGGCGTCCTCGGCCGCGGGGGCGTCGGACGGCTCACCGGTGGCGGACTTGCCGAGGTCGATCTTCTCCGGCTCGTCCTCGCCGTCCTTCTTCTCCGGCTTGTCCTCGCCGTCCTTGCCGTCCGCGGTGGCGCCGGTCAGGGAGGAGGCGTCGTCCGGCACGACCGGCTGGTCGTGGTGGTCCGGGTCCGCGCCGTCGATGATGCGGTTGTACTCCTCGTCCGCGAGCACCGCGCCGATCGCGTTCTTGGCGTAGAGAGCGTGGACGCCGGGCGCGACTTCGAGGAGGACCGTGTCCTCGTGGATCTCCTTGACGGTGGCGTACATGCCGCCGATCGTGCGCACGCCGGTGCCCGGCTGCATCTGGTTGCGCATTTCCACGGCCTGCTGCTGCTTCTTCTTGGCAGACCGGGTCATCAGGAACATGGCCCCGATGAGGACGATGAACGGGAGGAGGGTCACGATACTCACGGGACGGAAATCCTTCACACGACCGCCGGCTTCGCGGTCTGGTATACGGGGGTGGGTATGCCGCCATCCGGCGGCATCGGCGGAGTCTAAGCGAGTCCGCACCAGTGGAACAACGCCCAGCATGGCACCCCGGTTCCTGACCGGGCGACTGACCGCGCCGTCTCTTTCGGCACCGCGCACGCCTCGGCCACCAGAGTGTGCCCTGGGTCACGCGCCGAACAGGCCCTGCTGTCCGGCCGCGCCCGGCTGCTGTTGCGGCGGCACCAGCCCCATGTGCGTCCAGGCGGCGGGAGTGGCGATCCGGCCCCGGGGCGTACGGGCCAGCAGCCCCTCGCGGACCAGGAACGGCTCGGCCACCTCCTCGACCGTCTCGCGCTCCTCCCCCACCGCGACGGCGAGGGTGGACAGCCCCACCGGCCCGCCGCCGAACAGCTTGAGCAGCGCCGTGAGGACCGCGCGGTCCAGGCGGTCCAGGCCGCGGCCGTCCACCTCGTAGACGGCCAGCGCCCGCGCGGCCACCTCGCGCGTGATCACGCCGTCCGCCTTGACCTGGGCGTAGTCGCGGACCCGGCGCAGCAGCCGGTTGGCGATGCGCGGGGTGCCGCGGGAGCGGCCGGCGATCTCGGCGGCGCCGTCCGGCTCGATCGCGACGTCCAGCAGCCCGGCGGAGCGGTGCACGACCCGCTGGAGCTCGGCCGGGGCGTAGAACTCCATGTGCCCGGTGAAGCCGAAGCGGTCCCGCAGCGGGGGCGGCAGCAGCCCGGCGCGGGTGGTGGCGCCGACGAGGGTGAAGGGCGGCAGCTCCAGGGGGATGGCGGTGGCGCCGGGGCCCTTGCCGACGATGACGTCGACGCGGAAGTCCTCCATCGCCATGTAGAGCATCTCCTCGGCGGGCCGGGACATCCGGTGGATCTCGTCGAGGAAGAGGACCTCGCCCTCCTGGAGGGAGGAGAGGATCGCGGCCAGGTCGCCGGCGTGCTGGATGGCCGGGCCGGAGGTGATGCGGATCGGGGCGCCCATCTCCGCCGCGATGATCATGGAAAGGGTGGTCTTGCCGAGGCCCGGGGCGCCGGAGAGCAGGACGTGGTCGGCGGTGGCGCCCCGGGCGCGGGCGGCCCGCAGCACCAGGTCGAGCTGTTCGCGCACCCGCTCCTGGCCGACGAACTCCGTCAGGTCCTTGGGCCGCAGCGCGGCCTCGACCGCGCTGTCCTCACCGTCCGCGTCCGCTCCCACCAGGCGGTCCACGAAGGCGGCCGGGTCGGCCTCGCCGTTCGCGGGGCCGTCCGGCCACGGCCCGTCCGCGGCGTCGGTGCGCTCGTCCCAGTTCACTGCTTCCTGCCTCACGTCGTCGTCCCGGCCGCGGTGGCCGGGGTCCTGCCTGTCCGGTGCGGCGGGGCCGGGGCTCGCCGCCCTGGACCCCGGCGGCTCAGCGCGTCCGGTTCAAGGTCCGCAGCGCCGCCTTGAGGAGCTGCGCGACCTGGGGCCGGCCGCCCTCGGCGACCGCCGCCTCGGCCTGCGGGGTGACGGCGGCGATCGCCTCGTCCGCCTCCCGCACGGCGTAGCCCAGGCCGATCAGCGCGGCGTGCAGCTGATCGCTCCAGCCCGGGGCCGCGGTGCTCCGGGCGGCGGGGGCGGCCGTCCCGACGGGGGCGCCGAGCCGGTCCTTGAGCTCCAGGAGGAGTTTCTGCGCGCCCTTCTTGCCGATGCCGGGCACGGCGGTGAGCGCCTTCTCGTCCGCGGTGGAGACGGCCAGCCGCAGCGCGTCCGGGGAGTGCACGGCCAGCATCGCCTGCGCCAGGCGGGGGCCGACGCCGCTGGCGGTCTGGAGGAGCTCGAAGGTCTGCCGCTCGTCGTCGTCGGCGAAGCCGTAGAGCGTCAGGGAGTCCTCGCGGACGACGAGGGAGGTGGCGAGCCGGGCCGGAGCGCCCACGCGCAGCCCGGACAGGGTGTTCGGGGTGCACTGGACGGCCATGCCGACGCCGCCGACCTCGATGACGGCGGAGTCCGGCGCGAGGGCCGCCACCGGCCCTGAGACGAAGGCGATCATCGGGGGGTGTCCTTCCGGGTGGTGCTGGGGGCGAGATCGTGGGCGCGGGTGCCCGGGGGCGGCGGGCCGGCGCCTTCGGGGGGTGCGGGCGCGCTCGCGGACGGCCGCCGGGCGGCGGCGCGGGCCCGTTCCAGCCGCTGGGCGGCGGGGGCCGGGGTGCGGCGGGCCGCCTGCTGGGCCACCGCCAGCCGGTTGATCGCGGGCGCCCGCCAGATGTGGCAGATGGCCAGCGCCAGCGCGTCGGCGGCATCCGCCGGCCTGGGCGGCGCGGTGAGCCGCAGCAGCCGCGTGACCATGGCGCCCACTTGCGCCTTGTCGGCCCGGCCTGACCCCGTGACGGCGGCCTTGACCTCGCTGGGGGTGTGCAGCGCGACGGGCAGCCCGCGGCGCGCCGCGCACAGCATGGCCACCGCGCTGGCCTGGGCGGTGCCCATGACGGTGCGGACGTTGTGCTGGCTGAAGACGCGCTCCACGGCGACGTACTCGGGCCGGTACTCGTCCAGCCACTGGTCGATGCCCTGCTCGATCAGGACGAGCCGCTGCGCGACCTCCGCGTCGGCCGGGGTGCGCACCACGCCGACGCCGAGCATCGTCAGCGGCCGGCCGGCCACGCCGTCCACCACGCCGACGCCACAGCGCGTCAGCCCCGGGTCCACGCCGAGTACGCGCATGATGTGCCCTCCCACGACCTGCTGACAACGCCGATGACCAACACTGACGACCGTCCTGCAGGTTATCCGCCACCACTGACAAAGCGTCGAGCGCGGGGCGAGAGACGCAGACAGCAGCCGTACGCACGCCGTCCACCGGCCGTTCGCGATCAATCCCGAGCCAACATTTCGGCCATCGAGGCCTGAACTTCACCGAAAACCAGGAAAAATGCGGCGGAAATAAAAATATCGATCCTACCGCCCGTCGGAATGATCTTGTAACGTGCAGCCGGTGCGCACCCACCGTGACCGGGTGACCGCGCACTGACATGCCGGTGCACCCACCGTGCGTGTATGGGAGAGAAAGGACCGAAGAACCATGCGTCGTATATCCAAGGCGGTCGTCGCCGCGTCCATGGCCGTCGCCACCCTCGGCATCGCCGCTCCGGCGTCGCAGGCGGCCACCGCCGGCGCCGACGACATGCACCGCGGCCGGAGTGGCTGCTTCAACTGGTCCTGGGCCGATGGCGTCTCCACCACCACCGTCTACTACCACAACACCTGCAACAAGAAGGCTTCGCTCTACATCTGGTGGAAGAACGGTGCGGTGGACCAGATGAAGCGCGTGGATGCCGGTCCGGGTGGCTCCGGTCACATCAAGCACGTCGGAACGGTGAAGTCCATCGATGCCTGATCCAGAGAACGGGTCAGTCGCGATCAACCGAACGACCTTTGATCGCCGCGATCACCTTTGATCATTGAAATCGGCCCGCCGGTGTCACCGGCGGGCCGATTTGTTCATTCCGGACGGCGCGGGTGGACGCACCGTCCGTCAGACGTCATCCGTCAGGCGTCGACCTTGGCCATCACGTCGTCGGAGACGTCGAAGTTGGCGAAGACGTTCTGCACGTCGTCGCTGTCCTCCAGCGCGTCGATCAGCTTGAAGATCTTGCGCGCGCCCTCCTCGTCCAGCTCGACCTGCATGGTCGGGACGAAGTTGGCGTCCGCCGAGTCGTAGTCGATGCCGGCTTCCTGGAGCGCGGTGCGGACCGCGACCAGGTCGGTGGCCTCGCTGAGCACCTCGAAGGACTCGCCGAGGTCGTTGACCTCCTCGGCGCCCGCGTCCAGGACCGCGCCCAGCACGTCGTCCTCGGACAGCTCGCCCTTGGGGACGATCACCACGCCCTTGCGGTTGAACAGGTACGACACCGAGCCGGGGTCGGCCATCGAACCGCCGTTGCGGGTCATGGCGACCCGCACGTCGGAGGCGGCGCGGTTGCGGTTGTCGGTGAGGCACTCGATGAGCACCGCGACTCCGTTGGGGCCGTAGCCCTCGTACATGATCGTCTCGTAGTCGGCGCCGCCGGCCTCCAGGCCCGCGCCGCGCTTGACGGCGGAGTCGATGTTCTTGTTGGGCACCGACTGCTTCTTCGCCTTCTGGATGGCGTCGAAGAGGGTCGGGTTGCCGTCCGGGTCGGCACCGCCGGTGCGGGCCGCGACCTCGATGTTCTTGATCAGCTTCGCGAAGAGCTTGCCGCGCTTGGCATCGATCACGGCCTTCTTGTGCTTCGTCGTAGCCCATTTAGAGTGGCCGGACATCCGCCTGTCTCCTTCGCGTAACCCTTGTCGTAACGAACGCCTGCGATCCTACCGGGACGGCGGGGCAGGTCCTGAGCCCGCCGTCCCGCCGCACCCTACGGACGGGCCGGTCGCGCGCCACCCGCCAGGTGATCGCGGACCATGCCCACGAACAGCGCGTGCACGCGGTGGTCGCCGGTCAGTTCCGGGTGGAAGGACGTGGCCAGGACGTTACCCTGCCGGACGGCCACCGTGTGCCCGTCGTGGCGCGCCAGCACCTCGGCGCCGCCGCCGACCGACTCGACCCAGGGCGCCCGGATGAAGACGCCCTCCACCGGCCCGCCCTCGATCCCGGCGATCTCGACCGCGGCCTCGAAGGACTCGTTCTGGCGCCCGAAGGCGTTCCGGCGGACGATCATATCGATGCCGCCGAGCGTCTCCTGGTCGGCGCGGCCGTCCAGGAGCTTGTCCGCGAGCATGATCATGCCCGCGCAGGTGCCGTACACCGGCCGTCCGGAGCGGACGAACGCGCGCAGCGGCTCCAGCAGGCCGAAAATCACGGCCAGCTTGGACATGGTGGTCGACTCGCCGCCCGGAATGACCAGGCCGTCGACCTCCTCCAGCTCCTCGGGGCGGCGCACCGGCCGGGCCGCGGCGCCGGCCGCGGCCAGCGCCGCCACGTGTTCGCGCACGTCGCCCTGGAGGGCCAGCACGCCGATGGTGGGGGTGCTCACGGCCGCGCTCACCAGCCGCGGTTGGCGTACCGCTCCGCCTCGGGGAGGGTGTCGCAGTTGATGCCGACCATGGCCTCGCCCAGGTTGCGGGAGGCATCCGCGACGATCTTCGGGTCGTCGTAGAAGGTGGTGGCCTTGACGATGGCGGCGGCGCGCTTGGCCGGGTCGCCGGACTTGAAGATGCCCGAGCCCACGAAGACGCCCTCGGCGCCGAGCTGGCGCATCAGCGCGGCGTCCGCCGGGGTGGCCACGCCGCCCGCGGAGAACAGCACCACCGGCAGCTTGCCCAGCTCGGCGACCTCCTTGACCAGCTCGTACGGGGCGCGCAGCTCCTTGGCGGCGGCGTAGAGCTCGTTGTGGTCGCAGCCGCGCAGCTTGGCGATCTCGCCCTTGATCTGGCGCAGGTGGCGGACCGCCTCGACGACGTTGCCGGTGCCCGCCTCGCCCTTGGAGCGGATCATGGCCGCGCCCTCGGCGATGCGGCGCAGCGCCTCGCCCAGGTTGGTGGCACCGCACACGAAGGGCGTGGTGAAGGCCCACTTGTCGGAGTGGTTGACCTCGTCGGCCGGGGTGAGGACCTCGGACTCGTCGATGTAGTCGACGCCGAGCGACTGGAGGACCTGCGCCTCGACGAAGTGGCCGATGCGGGACTTGGCCATCACCGGGATGGAGACGGCGTCGATGATGCCCTCGATCATGTCCGGGTCGGACATGCGCGCCACGCCGCCGTCCTTGCGGATGTCCGCGGGGACGCGCTCCAGGGCCATCACCGCGACGGCACCGGCGTCCTCGGCTATCTTCGCCTGTTCCGGCGTGACGACGTCCATGATCACGCCGCCCTTGAGCTGCTCGGCCATGCCGCGCTTGACGCGGGCGGTTCCGGTCTCCGGGGTCTGGGGCGTGGTGGTGGGCGTGCTGGACACGTGTGACCTCACTCAATGGGAGCGGCTGTGCTTCGCCGCCCACCCAACCCGGTGGGCCCGGGAGGGGAAAAGGGCCAATTATCGGCCGGTGGCTCGCGCGCTCCCCTCAGGTCTCCGTGCACCCGTGGGTCAGAGGGGCGCGGAGGGGTTCGCAGGGCGCTGCGCCCGGCCCGATGGCACGTCGGTGGTGCGCCGACCGGCCCTGAAGGACGCGCGGTGAACGGGCCCGCCTCGGTGGTGCGCCGCCCGGCCCGGAGGTCGGTGGTTCGCCGTCCAGCCCCCGGAGGACGCGCGGCGAACGGGCCGCCTCAGTAGCGCGCCGCCCGGCCCGCGGGCACATCCAGTGGTGCACCGCCCAGCCCCGGAGGACGCGCGGCGGACGGCCCGCCTCAGTAGTGCGCCGCCCGACCCGGAGGCGCGTCCGGTGGTGCGCAGCCCGACCCGGAGGACGCGCGGCGGACGGCCCGCCTCAGTAGTGCGCCGCCCGTCCTGGAGGCACGTCGTTCCCCGCCCGCCCCCTGGACGCCCGGCGAACGCACCCCCTCAGTGGTTCCCCGCCCGGTCCCCCAGGACGGCCGGCGGCTCGTCGTCCATCTCGAAGGCCATCGGGAACGGCGCGTGGCCCGCGAGACGGAACCACCGCACCACCCGGTGCCGCCGCACCGCGCGCGCCGCCCGTACGGCGTCGTTGTGGAACCGCCGGGCCATCGGGACGCGCCGGACGGCCGCGGTGAGCTCGGCTGCGGTCTGTTCCCCGCCCGGGGCCTGGAGCACGGCGTCGATCTGCGTCTTGTCGTCGAAGATGGCCCGCAGCGCCTGGCTCAGCTCACTCTCGGCGACCTCGCGCTGGTCCTCCTCCGCCTGCCGGGCCTCGTGCGCCGCCTGGTAGAGGACGATCGACGCGGCCGGGTCGAGCACCCCCGCGGTGCCCAGTTCCTGGGCGACCGACGCCCGCCGCAGCAGCTGCGCGTCCAGGGCGGCGCGGGCCGCGTCGATGCGGGCGTGCAGCCGGTCCAGCCGTCCCGCGGTCCAGCTGAGGTAGATCCCGACGAGGACGAGGACGGCCGCGATCCAAATGAAAGTGGTCACGCGCAGTCACAGTACCGGGCGCGCCGGTGGCGGAACGGCGGGCCTCTCAGGCCGCTCTCCGCCACCGGCGGAGACGGTTGCCCCTCAGCGGACGCTCGCCCCTCGGCGGAGGACCGTTCCCCCTCAGTCCCGCGCCAGCCCCCAGCGGGCCCGCAGCCCCGTCCGCTCGTCCGCGGCCACCGACGCGGCGCCGTCCGCCACGGTCTCGTACACGGCGAGGATGTCCGCGCCCACCGTGGACCAGTCGAACCGCCGCACGTGCCGGCTGCCCCGCTCGCGCAGTTCCTCACGGCGCTCCGCGTCGCGCAGCAGCCGCACGGCGCCGGCCGCCAGCGCCTCGGCGTCCTCGTTGGCGAACAGGTCGCCCGCCCGCCCCTGGTCCAGCACCTGCGCGAACGCGTCCAGGTCGCTGGCCAGCACCGGGGCGCCCGCGGAGAGCGCCTCCACGAGGATGATGCCGAACGACTCGCCGCCGGTGTTCGGGGCGACGTACACGTCCACGCTGCGCAGCAGGCGGGCCTTGTCCTCGTCGCTGACCATGCCCAGGAACTCCACCCGCTCGCGCATCTCGGGGGGCAGGGTGGCCACCGCCTCCTCCTCGTCGCCGCGCCCGGCGACCAGGAGCCGGGCGTCGGGGACCTCGGCGAGGATCGCGGGCAGCGCGCGCATCAGGACGGGCAGGCCCTTGCGGGGCTCGTCGATGCGGCCGATGAAACCGAGGGTGCGGCCCCGCCACTCCTCCTTGGGCGCGGCGGAGGCGAAGAAGTCCACGTCCACGCCGTTGGGGATGACGACCGCGTCCCCGCCCAGGTGCTCCACGAGCGTGCGCCGGGCGTACTCGCTCACCGCGATCCGCGCGCTGATCTTCTCCAGCGCGGGCTGCAGGATCGGGTACGCCGCGATCATGGCCCGGGAGCGCGGGTTGGAGGTGTGGAAGGTGGCCACGATCGGGCCCTGAGCGGCCCAGCAGGCGAGCAGGCCCAGCGAGGGCGACGCCGGCTCGTGGATGTGGATCACGTCGAACCCGCCGTCGTGCAGCCAGCGGCGGACCCGCGCGGCGGACAGGAAGCCGAAGTTGAGCCGGGCGACCGAACCGTTGTAGGGCACCGGCACGGCACGTCCGGCGGAGACGACGTACGGCGGCAGCGGTGTGCCGTCGTCGGCCGGGGCGAGTACGGACACCGTGTGTCCGAGCCCGATCAGGTGCTCGGCCAGGTCGCGGATGTGGAACTGGACGCCTCCGGGGACGTCCCAGGAGTACGGGCAGACGATCCCGATTCTCAAGACGTCTCCGTTCCCGTGCGCGGTCCGGCCTCAGGCGGCTCCGCGCCCGCCTCCGGAGCGCCCTGACGGGGCTTCTCGCGAGGCTCCAGGTCCGCCAGCCACAGCCGTTGCAGCATGTGCCAGTCCTCCGGGTGCTCGGCGATGCCGGACGCGAAGGCGTCGGCCATCGCCTGGGTCATCACGGCGGCCTTCTCGGCGCGGGTGCCGGTCTCGGGCACCTCGATCTCCGGGTGCACCCGCCCCCGCAGTGTGCGCGTCTTGTCGTACCACAGGGTGACGGGCAGCAACATGGCGCCGGTCCGCACCGCCAGCATCGCGGGCCCGGCGGGCATCTTGGCCGCCTCGCCGAAGAACTTCACCTCTATGCCCGAGCTGGACAGGTCGCGGTCGGCGACCAGGCACACCAGGCCGCCGGCCCGCAGCCGCCGGGCCAGCGTGCCGAAGGCGGCGCCGCCGGAGTGCGGCAGCACCTCCATGCCCAGGCCCTCGCGGTAGGCCACGAAGCGGTCGTAGAGGGACTCGGGCTTCAGGCGCTCGGCGACGGTGGTGAAGGGGACCCCGAGCTTGGTCGTCACCCACACGCCCGCGACGTCGTAGTTGGCCATGTGCGGCAGGGCGAGTATGACGCCCCGGCCGCTCTTGAGCCCGTCCACCAGGTGGTGCACGTCCTGGGGCGTGAAGCTGTTCCGGCGGCGTTCCTCGCTCCACACCGGCAGCCGGAACGATTCCATCCAGTACCGCAGGTAGGAGCGCATCCCGGCCCGCGAGAGCCGCGCCAGCCGCTGCGGGGAGGCGTCCGGGACGACCCGCGCGAGGTTGGCCTCCAGCCGCCGGACGCCCTTGCCGCGGCGCCGCCAGACCGCGTCGGCGATGGTGCGGCCGAGTGCGGCGGCGACCGGTTCGGGCAGCTTCTTGACGGCGGCCCAGCCCAGGCCGTACATCCCGTCGACGATCTTCTCCCGGTCGACGCGGACGAGGCCGGCGATGCGGGCCGGGCCGCTGGGCCGGCCGTGGTGCGGGCGCTTCACGCGCTGTTCCCCCCTTGGGCGATGGCGTCGGCCTCCGCCGACTCCCGACGTACGGTCACCACCCGCTGTCCGAGGGTGACGGCGCTGCCGGCGGCCACCAGCCACAGGGCGATCGGCAGCAGGTACTGCACTCCGGGCACGCCGAACTTGTGCAGCCCGGAGAAGCCGCACGCGACCAGCGAGATCACCAGTCGCTCCGCCCGCTCCACCAGGCCGTTGACGTTCACCGGCAGTCCGATGCTCTCGCCGCGGGCCTTGGTGTACGAGACCACCTGGCCGCTGGCCAGGCAGAAGATGGCCACCGCGCACAGCCACAGGCTGTCCCCGCGCCCCGCGTACCACAGCGCCAGCCCGCCGAAGATCGCCGAGTCGGCGACCCGGTCGAGCGTGGAGTCAAGGAAGGCCCCCCAGCGGCTGGAGCGGCCGAGCTGCCGCGCCATGTTGCCGTCCACCAGGTCCGAGAAGACGAACAGGGTGATGACGATCGTGCCCCAGAAGAACTCCCCCATCGGGTAGAAGACCAGGGCGCCCGCCACCACCCCGCCGGTACCGACGAGGGTGACCGCGTCCGGGCTGACCCCGAGACGGATGAGCAGGGCGGCGAACGGAGTGAGAACACGCGTGAAGAAAGCACGCGCGTACTTGTTCAGCATGGCCTTCCCGGAGGGTCGATACGGGCCGCGCGGTCAAGGGGCCACCGGCTGGCCCATGGTAGCCAGGAGGTCACGGCGCACCGCGAACGCATCGCGGCGGACGAGCGCGGGCGGCGCGCCCGGCGTCCGGCCGCCCGCCGCCCGATTCCGGGCCGGCGGGGCCCTCGCGCCCGGACCGGGGACGACGATGTGATCTGCCCCTCATGATCTAGATCACCCTCAAACTCCGGAACCATCCCATACGCCCGATCACTCCCGATCGCCGGCCGCGCGCTCCAGGACCGCCCGTTCCCCGGGGCGAACTCCGCGGAAGCGCTCGTCCCCAGGGGACGGACTCGCCGCAACCGCCCGCTCCCCCGGAACGCACCTCCCGGAACCCCTCACCCCCAGAGGACGGACTCGCCGGAACCGCGCCCTCCTCAGAGGCAGACTCCTCACACCCCCACCCGACATGATCCGGATCACCCCTCTCGTCCCCACCGCACCGTTCTCCCGACAAGATCCCCGATCGTCCCCTGTGCGATGTATGGACGCGCCATGACCTCGGTGGAAAGCTCGAACCACCGCGAAGTGTCGACCAGGAGGCGAGACACATGGGTGAGAAAACGGGCACACCTCCGGGAGCCGCCGGCAGGGCAGCGGCGGCCGACCGGCCCTCCTCCGTACGGAACGTGGTGCTGGTCGGCCACAGCGGATCGGGCAAGACGACCCTCGTCGAGGCGCTGGCGCTGGCATCGGGCGCGGTCAACCGCGCGGGCCGGGTCGAGGACGGCGGCTCGATCTCCGACTACGACGAGATCGAGCACCGTCAGCAACGTTCCGTCCAACTGTCGCTGGTGCCGGTCGACTGGGGCGGCATCAAGATCAATATCCTGGACACCCCGGGATACGCCGACTTCGTCGGGGAGTTGAGGGCCGGTCTGCGGGCAGCGGACGCGGCCCTCTTCGTCGTCTCGGCCGCGGACGGCGTGGACGGCGCGACCCGCATGGTGTGGGACGAGTGCGCCGCGGTCGGGATGCCCCGCGCACTGGTGATCACGCATCTGGAGGCGGCGCGCGCCGACTTCGACGAGATGACCGAGGTCTGCCGCCGCACGCTGGGCGGCGACGACCCGGACGCCGTCCTCCCCCTGTACCTGCCGCTGTACGGCACCGCCGGCGCCGACGGGCACGCGCCGGTGCACGGCCTGATCGGGCTGCTGTCGCAGCGGGTCTTCGACTACTCCTCGGGCGTCCGCGTCGAGCGCGCCCCCGAACCCGACGAGCTGCCGCGCATCGAGGAGGCCCGCAACCGCCTGATCGAGGGCATCATCGCCGAGAGCGAGGACGAGTCCCTGATGGACCGCTACCTCGGCGGCGAGGAGATCGACATCAAGACGCTCGTCGGCGACCTGGAGACGGCCGTGGCGCGCGGCTCCTTCCACCCGGTGCTGGCCGCCGCGCCCGCCGCCGAGGGGGCCAAGCAGGGGCTGGGCACGGTGGAGCTGCTGGAGCTGATCACCGGCGGGTTCCCCACGCCCGAGGAGCGCGAGGCCCCCGCGGTCACCACTCCCGAGGGCGCTCCCCGTCCGACGCCGGCCTGCGACCCCGACGGTCCGCTGGTCGCCGAGGTGGTCAAGACCTCCTCCGACCCCTACGTCGGCCGCCTCTCCCTCGTCCGGGTCTTCTCCGGCACCCTGCGCCCGGACGAGACGGTGCACGTCTCCGGCCACGGCCTTCAGGACCGCGGCCACGAGGACCACGACGTGGACGAGCGGGTCGGCGCGCTGTCCGCCCCGTTCGGCAAGACCCAGCGCTCGCTGTCCAAGGCGATCGCCGGCGACCTCGCCTGCGTCGCCAAGCTCTCCCGCGCCGAGACGGGCGACACGCTCTCGTCCAAGGACGCCCCGCTCCTGATGGAGCCGTGGGTGATGCCCGACCCGCTGCTGCCCGTCGCCATCCAGGCGCACAGCAAGGCCGACGAGGACAAGCTCTCGCAGGGCCTGTCCCGGCTGGTGGCGGAGGACCCGACGATGCGCCTGGAGCATAACCAGAACACCCACCAGGTCGTCCTGTGGTGCCTGGGCGAGGCGCACGCCGACGTGGCGCTGGAGCGGCTGCGCGCCCGGTACGGCGTCCAGGTCGACACGGTGCCCCACAAGGTGTCGCTGCGCGAGACGTTCGGCGCCAAGTCCGCCGGGCGCGGCCGGCACGTCAAGCAGTCCGGCGGGCACGGCCAGTACGCGATCTGCGAGATCGAGGTCGAGCCGCTGCCGGGCGGCACGGGCATCGAGTTCGTGGACAAGGTCGTGGGCGGCGCGGTGCCCCGCCAGTTCATCCCGTCGGTGGAGAAGGGGGTGCGCGCCCAGGCGGCCCGGGGCGTCGCCGCCGGGTACCCGCTCGTCGACGTCCGGGTCACGCTGCTGGACGGCAAGGCGCACTCGGTGGACTCCTCCGACGCCGCCTTTCAGACGGCGGGCGCGCTCGCGCTGCGCGAGGCCGCCGCCCAGGCCCGCATCGACCTGCTCGAACCGGTCGCCGAGGTGACGGTGCTGGTGCCGGACGAGTATGTCGGCGCGGTGATGAGCGATCTGTCCGGGCGGCGCGGCCGGGTGGTGGGCACCGAGCAGTCCGGCTCGGGCCGCACGCTGGTGCGGGCCGAGGTCCCCGAGATCGAGATCGGCCGGTACGCCGTGGACCTGCGGTCCCTGTCGCACGGCACGGGACGGTTCCACCGTTCCTACGCGCGGCACGAACCGATGCCCCCGCAGCTGGTGACGAGGATCCGTCAGGAGCAGGAGAACGGCGGCTGACCGGCCGCCGACCGGAGGCGACGGAGGGCGCGCGAGACGCCGGGGCGGCCGGACGGCCGGGGCACCCCGCGTCCTCCGGCCTCCCCGCCCGCGCTCGTCGCCCTCCGTGGCCCCCGAGGCGGGCTGGACGGCCGCTGTACGCTGAGAGCGCAGCTCAGCAGGTGTGCCGACAGCGGCAGTTGGGAAGAGAGCCGCAGCAGTGAATGTGTGCGGCGATGGGGGCGGTAGTGGCAGCAGACGGCTTCGACTTCAGTCCCGGGGCCCAGGTCCCGCTGTCCGGCGGTGCCGGGCAGACCGCGGCGACGCAGGCGCTGGCCTCGGCCGCGTACCGTGACGGCAAGCTCTCCGACATCAGCAAGGCCGACTCCGACACCGCCAAGTCGGAGATCAAGAAGCCGAGGCTCTCGCTGTTCGAGCCCAACCTCGGCGAGGCCTTCGCACGGGCCGTGCAGGTCCGGATGGTCGGCGGCGGGCGCAAGGCGCTCATCCAGTCCTTCGGCATCGAGCCGCAGACCGTCGTCGTGCACTGCCTGAACGCCAACCGCATCCGCAAGGCGCGGGACGTCCGGCTGACCCTCCTCATGGTGGTGTTCGGGCTGCTCTTCCTGCCCGGCGTGCTGCTGTGGCTGGGCGCCTTCCAGCTCAAGAAGACGCTGGCCAAGACCGGCGGTACGGGGACCTCCGTGCTGGGGATCGCGGTGCTGGTCGTGACGGCCGGCCTGGCGGTGCTGTTCCTGGTCAAGCTGCCGTTCACCGGCTTCTGGTCGGTGTACCTGCGCGCCATGGTGGTGGCGCCGGTCATCGGCTGGTGGTGGGCCAAGCGAATCTGCGAGGCCACCGCCAAGGAGCTGCGCGAGGCGTGGAAGAGCCTGCTGGAGGGCGGCGGGGTGGCCACGAAGATCCCCGAGGCGGTGCCCCAGGCCCCCTCCGAGACCGCCGCGGAAACGCTGCGCCACAACCTCGAAAAGCTCGGCGCCGAGCAGGAGAGCAACGTCGCCTTCTACGCCGGACCGCGCGGAATACTGGGCATGGGCACCCGCTGGGGCAGCTGGCAGCTCGCCGAGGAGCTGATCCCCGCCAAGGAGGGCACCGAGATCAACCCGTTCCGCAGCTGGGACGTCGTCAAGGCCATCCACGACCGGCTGCGCCTCCTGGAGCGCAGCCCGCTGCACACCGGGGGCTTCAAGCAGCCGCCCTCCGTGCGCCACTGGATCGTCGTCCCGGTCGGCGAGAACGACAAGGCGGTCGGCCGCCCCGAGGGCACGGACATCGAGGCGTTCCAGGTGCGCGGCCACGAGATAGAGCGCATCTGCAACGAGCAGCAGTTCGGCAGCGGCAACCGGCACTACCTGGGCGTGCAGTTCGTCCTGTGGGACGGCCAGTTGGTGATAACCCTCATGATCACCGTCACCGTGCTGCACGAGACGCTGCGCATCGAGGTCACCGGCCACGCCCTCGGCCCGGTGAACTCCCTGTTCAGCGCCAAGCCGTCGCCGAAGACCAAGACCGTGCCCAAGGTCGTCAAGTTCTGGGAGACCAAGACCCAGAAGCTGCCCCTGATCGACGCGAGCGAGGTCGTGCGGCTGGCCGCCCGCGCGCCGCTGACGTGGTTCCCCCCGGTCCTGGAGTTCTTCGGCGGCAAGCTGACGCTGCCCGAGCCGTTCGGGCTGCGGCACGCCTGGGCCGACAAGCCCTGGCGGCACCGCTTCATGGCGGACGACGCGCTGCGCGCGGCCACGCCGGTGCTGCGCGTGGTGCACGCCGCCGCGCTGGGGGTGCTGCGGGAGAACGGCGTGGACACCCAGCGCTTCGACAGCCGGTCGCTGGTGCTCAGCGGCATGGTGCAGCAGGCCGAGCCGCGCAAGGCGGACGAGTACCACGCCTGAGCATCGCCGCACGGATACACGGGGCGGGCGCCGGAAACGGCGCCCGCTTTTCCGTACGCCCCTGCCGTTGGTACGCCCCTGCCGTTCGTACGTCGCTACCGTCCGTACGTCCCTACCGTCCGTACGTCGGTACGCCCCTACCGGAAGATCCCCGTGTGTCCCAGGGAGTACCGCCCCGGCTGCGGGTACACCGCCAGGCCGTGCGGCCCCTCCCCCACCGGGATCTTCGCCAGCGTCCGCCCCGAGCGGGTGTCGAGGGCGTACACCTCCCCGTGGTACCGCCCGGACAGCCACAGCACCTTGCCGTCCGCGGAGACCCCGCCCATGTCCGGGCTCCCGCCGCCGGAGATGTGCCACTTGCCGGTCAGCTTGCCGGTCGCGAAGTCGAGCAGTGAGATCGAGCCCTCGCCGCGGTTGGAGATGTACATCGTCCGCGAGTCCCGGCTGACGTACAGGCCGTGGCAGCCCTTGCCGGTGGGCAGCAGCCGGGGCTCGGTGAACCGGTCGCCGTCCAGCACCCACACCCCGTGCGCCATCATGTCCGCGACGTACCAGGTCCGGCCGTCCGGCGAGAGTTTCACGTCCTGCGGCATCGCCCCGTCGAACGGCAGCTTCTGCTGTCCGATGACCTCCATCTTCTCCGTGTCCACCTTCAGCAGCTCGGAGGAGAACTCGCAGGAGACGATGAAATACCGGCCGTCCGCCGAGAAGTCGGCGTGATTGACCCCGGCGCAGCTCACCGGCACGGTCTTGCGCACGGCCATGCTGTGCGCGTCCCGGAAGACGAGCTGCCGGTCCATGGAGGCCATCACGATGGCGTACTTCCCGTTGGGCGTGAAGTAGAGGTTGTACGGGTCGTGGACGTCGACGGTGCGGCCCGCCTTGCCGGTCGCCGGGTCGATGGGGGTCAGGTCGTGTCCCCGGTTGTTGTTGACCCAGAGCGTCTTCAGGTCCCAGGAGGGTACGACGTGCTGGGGCTGCACCCCCACCGGAATCGTCTCGATGACCTTGTACGTCTTCGGGTCGATGACGCTGACGGTGTTGGAGCCGGTGTTGGGCACGTACACGCGCGAGGGGTAGTCCTTGACGCGCGGCAGAAGCCGGCCGGGGCGGTCCGCCGCATAGACGTCGTGCGGGTCCAGTAGGGGTGGCATCCCGGGGAGCGCCGGGGCCGCGGACTTCGTGGGGGTGG
Organism: Streptomyces sp. NPDC003077; assembly: GCF_040611095.1. NCBI lineage: Bacteria > Bacillati > Actinomycetota > Actinomycetes > Kitasatosporales > Streptomycetaceae > Streptomyces > Streptomyces sp. NPDC003077. The sequence goes on from NZ_JBEXNM010000008.1 coordinate 111,492, forward strand.
GGCGGGACCGGTCCGGGGCGGGCCGCTTGGGGGCGGTCCCGGTGGCCTCCGGCTCACCCCCGGCGCCGCAGCCGGCCGCCAGCAGGGCCCACAACGCGGCCAGCAGCACGACGCGCCGACCGGACCGGGCACCCGCGCGGCGGCCCGGCGGCCGGTCCCGCCGGTCGTCGTGGACGTGCGTACGGTGCGAGCCGGCCGACCCGGAACGAAGGGAGGTCACCTCCCCATTAGAGAGGCAACCCCACGCAAACCGCGTGATTTATCCGATTTACGGGGGACGTGTGTCGGCCATCCGCCACATGCGCCGTCCCACCGACACAGGCGCAGCACCGCGAGTCGCCCGTTCAAGCCGTCCGGCGCCACCCAAGGACGACGACCGGCCACATCAAGCCGTCCGGTATCGGCCATGGGCAGCAGCCCGCCACATCAAGCCGTCCAACGTCACTGAAGGACGACGGCTTCCCCCATCAAGCCCGCCCCACGACACCCAAGGACGACGACCAGCCAAATCAAGCCCGTCCGGCGATTGAGGACAACGCCCCCGGCGTTCACCGGAGCCCGAAAACCACCCGTCGCCCGCCCCGCCCCCGTACCCGACCGGGCACAGGGGCAGGCCCCGACGGGACCCGGGCTCCGGGGCAGAGCCCAGGGGAAACGGGGAAACCCCGATCCCGGCGCCGGAACCGCCCTACCCCTTCGGCCAAGCCTCCGCCAGCATCGCCCGCGTATCGGCCAGCAACTGCGGCAGCACCTTCGTATGCCCGACCACCGGCATGAAGTTCGTGTCCCCACCCCACCGCGGCACCACGTGCTGGTGCAGGTGGGCGGCGATCCCGGCCCCGGCCGCGCTCCCCTGGTTGAGCCCGATGTTGAACCCGTGCGCGCCGGAGGCGGTCCGCAGCGCCGTCATCGCCCGCTTGGTGAACACCGCCAGCTCGGCGGTCTCCGCCTCGTCCAGCTCGGTGTAGTCGGCGACGTGCCGGAACGGGACGGTCATGAGGTGGCCGCCGTTGTACGGGTAGAGGTTCAGGACCGCGAAGACCTTCTCGCCGCGGGCGATGATCAGGCCGTCCTCATCGCTCTTGGACGGGATGGAGCAGAAGGGACAGCCGTCGTCGGCCCCCGGACCGCTGGGTTTGTTCTCGCCCTGGATGTAGGCCATCCGGTGGGGCGTCCACAGACGCTGGAAGGCGTCCGGAGTCCCGACGCCGATTTGCTGCTCCGGCTCACTCGTCATGGTGAGCAGCATATTCCCCGGGCCCGGCGCGCAAACGCCGAGGGGCGGCCCGTACGGACCGCCCCTCGCCCCGGTAGGGGGTGACGCGTCACACCTGGGCGCGGCGCTCCACGGCGTCGAGCATCTCGGCGATCGCCTGCTCGCGCGGGATGCCGTTCTTCTGCGAACCGTCGCGGTAGCGGAAGGAGACCGAACCGTTGGCCATGTCCTCGTCACCGACGATGATCATGTACGGCACCTTGCTCTTCTGCGCGTTGCGGATCTTCTTCTGCATCCGGTCGGCCGAGGAGTCGACCTCGATCCGCAGGCCCTTCTCGCGGGCCTCGGCGGCGAACTCCTCCAGGTACGGCACGTGGGCGTCGCCGATCGGGATGCCGGTCGCCTGCACCGGGGCCAGCCACACCGGGAAGGCGCCCGCGTAGTGCTCCAGGAGCACCGCGAAGAACCGCTCGATGCTGCCGAACAGCGCGCGGTGGATCATCACCGGCTGCTGCTTGCTGCCGTCGGCCGCGGTGTACTCCAGGCCGAACCGCTTGGGCTGCTGGAAGTCGACCTGGATGGTCGACATCTGCCAGGACCGGCCGATGGCGTCCTTCGCCTGGACGGAGATCTTCGGGCCGTAGTACGCGGCGCCGCCCGGGTCCGGGACCAGCGGGAGGCCCTGCTTCTCGGCCGCCTGGCGCAGCGCGTCGGTGGCCTCCTCCCACTCCGCGTCCTCGCCGATGAACTTGTCCGACTCGGGGTCGCGGGTGGACAGCTCCAGCTCGAAGTCGTTCAGGCCGTAGTCGCGCAGCAGGTCCAGGACGAAGGTCAGGAGCGAGTCGAGCTCGTCCGCCATCTGCTCCTTGGTGCAGTAGATGTGCGAGTCGTCCTGGGTGAAGCCCCGGGCGCGGGTCAGGCCGTGCACCACGCCGGACTTCTCGTAGCGGTAGACCGTGCCGAACTCGAACATCCGCAGCGGCAGCTCGCGGTAGGACCGGCCGCGCGCCCGGAAGATCAGGTTGTGCATCGGGCAGTTCATCGCCTTGAGGCGGTAGTTCTGCCCGTCGAACTCCAGCGGCGGGAACATCGCGTCGGCGTAGTTCGGCAGGTGCCCCGAGGTCTCGAAGAGCTGCTCCTTCGAGATGTGGGGGGTGTTGACGAACTCGTAGCCCGCGACCTCGTGGCGGCGCCGCGAGTAGGTCTCCATCTCCCGGCGGACGATGCCGCCCTTGGGGTGGAAGACGGCCAGGCCCGAGCCCAGCTCCTCCGGGATGGAGAAGAGGTCCAGCTCGGCGCCGAGCTTGCGGTGGTCGCGCTTCTCGGCCTCGACCAGGAAGTCCAGGTACGCCTTGAGCTGGTCCTTGGTCGGCCAGGCGGTGCCGTAGATCCGCTGGAGCTGCTTGTTCTTCTCGCTGCCGCGCCAGTAGGCGGCGGCCGAGCGCATCAGCTTGAAGGCGGGGATGACACGGGTGCTGGGCAGGTGGGGACCGCGGCACAGGTCCTTCCAGCACAGCTCGCCGGTCTTGGCGTCCAGGTTGTCGTAGATCGTCAGCTCACCGGCGCCGACCTCGGCGGATGCGCCCTCGGCGGCCTCGGCGGCGGAGCCCTTGAGGCCGATCAGCTCCAGCTTGTACGGCTCGTCGGCCAGCTCGGCGCGGGCGTCCTCGTCGTTGGTGACGCGGCGCGAGAACCGCTGCCCCCGCTTCTGGATCTCCTGCATCTTCTTCTCGATGCGCTTGAGGTCCTCGGGGGTGAAGGGCTTCTCGACGTCGAAGTCGTAGTAGAAGCCGTCCTTGATCGGCGGGCCGATGCCCAGCTTGGCCTCGGGGAACAGCTCCTGCACCGCCTGCGCCATGACGTGCGCGGTCGAGTGGCGCAGGATGTTCAGGCCGTCCTCGCTGGTGATCTCGACGGGCTCGACCTCGTCGCCGTCGGCGAGCTCGTACGACAGGTCCTTGAGCTGGCCCGCGACGCGCGCGGCGACGACCGAGCGCTCGCCGTCGAAGAGCGCGGCGGCCGTAGTGCCCGTGGTCACCACGCGTTCTTCCCGCTCGGAATCGCGTTGGACGGTCACACGGACGTCTGACACCGGTCTCTCCTGACTCATGTCTCGTTCACGACAGCGATCGCTGCGCAGCCGAATCGTACCGAGCCGGACGCGCCCTCCGCGAAATGGTGCTCCGGCACGGGTGCCCGGCACCGGCACCGGCCCGGAAGGCACGGGTGCCCGGCGGGCCGGGGCTTCCCGCGGGGCGACCCGCCACAGGGGCCCGGCGGGGCCCCGCGCGGCGCCCCGCTCAGCCGTCGCCCAGCGGCCCCCCGCACGCCTCCTCGAAGGAGTCCAGGTTCTCCTGGAGCGATTTGAGCAGCCGGTCCCGCTCGGCGTCGTCGACCTGGACGGGTGTGACGTCGCTCGCCCCGCTGACCCGGCGGAAGCCGCCCCGGCTCTCCAGCCGCCCGCTGACCCGGATGGGCAGCCCCACCAGGTGGGCGTGCCCGGCGATCCGGTAGTCCTCCGCCGTCAGCGTCATCCGCACCTGCGTCACGTCCGCCCCGGACAGCACCCGCAGCCGGACGGTGCCGGGCCCGCCGGGCCGTTCCCGGCGCAGCCGGACGACCGTGCCGGTGATCCGCACCGGCAGCGCGGGCTCGTCGCGGACGTAGCGGCGGGCCGCCCGCTGGAGCGCGGGCAGGTCGCCGGGCGAGAACTCCACCGGTTCGGGGCGGGCCGGGCACCCGGCCGGCGGCCCGGCCTCCGGCGACCACGCCACCGTGATCCGCACCCCCTCGGCCCCGCGCACCAGGGCGATCAGCGCGTCCGCCAGTTCGTAGCAGACCCCCAGCCCCACTGCGGCGTCGAAGGCGTCCATCCGGCCGGTCGCCCGCTGGTAGTCGGTGGCGTCCCGGGCCGCGTGCAGCGCCCGCTGCAACCCGGCCACCGCCTCCCGCCCCGCCGCCACCGGCACGTACGCGGCCAGCTCGCGCCCGGCCGGCGCGGGCCCGACCATGACCTCGCCCAGGAACGCCTCGGCCCGGCGCCGGTGCCGCGCCCCGTGGTAGCCGGCCTGCCCGTACGTGCCCAGCGCCCCGGCGAGCAGCGTGGCGCGGGCCGCCGCGCGCAGCCGTTCCTGCGCCGTCCAGGGCGCGGCCGGAAGGCCGTCGTCCGGGCCGGCCCGCTCCCAGCGCACCTCGTCACTGGGCACCGCGAGCCCGGCCAGCACCTCGCGGGCGGACGGCGCGGCGCTGCGCGCGAGCGCGGCGAGCGCCTCCGTGAGGAGGTCGCCGCTGTCGGGGAAGGCGCGGTCCCGCGGCACCAGCAGGCTGGTGCCGCCGAGCCCGCCGGGCGGCGTCCAGCGCGCGTACCGGCCCGCGAAGCCGCCCCGGCGCCGCCAGCCGTGCCGGGAGAGCAGCGCGGTGAGCACCGCCGGGTCGAGGTGGGCGGGGTCCGGGACCCGGGGGGCGGGCCCGTCGGTCGGCCGGTGCATCAGGGTCTCCCTCCCGCGCCGACCCGCGACATGATGTCGCAGAGCGCGCGGTCGTCGAAGATCCGCGTGGTGGGGATCCGCACGGTGGTCCTGCGCCGACCGGTCACCTGCTGGCCGGCCAGGTTGGTCCAGTAGCAGCAGTGCCGCAGTTCGAGCCGGTCGTGGCGGGCGCGCAGCCACTCCTCCTGGGTGCGCGGCACGAGCATGACGACCAGGATCTTGTGCACCGACACCGGCGTACGGGCGAGCTTGACCAGGTGGTCGTTGTCCAGCGTGAAGGAGAAGCTCGGCCCCGGCGGGCTCGGCGCGACCTGATAGGTGCACTTGAGCTGCACCTTGATGGTGACTTCGTCGTCCGCGGCGTGGTGGGAGGACCCGTGGCTGACGTGCCAGTCGACGCCGTTGTCGGGGAACGGCTGGGCGAGCGAGCACCCGGACGCGGCGGCGACCGCGTGGAGGTAGCCGACCTGCAGGGTCTCCATGCAGGCGGTGGTGGCGAGCCCACCGCGCAGCGGCGCGGCCCGCAGGGGCACCGGCCTGTCCCCGTGGTCTTCGGCACGGGAGGTGCCCCCCGGTTCAGGATGCGCGAGCGTCATCGCCCAAGTGCCTTCCGGGCCGCGGAGGTCGGGGCGACCCGCGGCGTCCGATCGCGCCCGCGCGCCTGACGGCGCCCTCGGGCGGTGGGTGGTGTGGGGGTTTCGTCGGCTGGGCCGGGCTGATCGCGGCGGCCCGCTGACTGTGTTGTGACCGCTGGAAGTGGTCCACAAACTAGGACGGTTCGACAACCGAATGCCCCGGGTATCACCAGATCGGGTGGCTCGTGGCGAGCCACCCGCTGCACGAGCGCAAGGAGTTGTGAAGATGCCGTGCTGGTACGACGGTCCCCTGGCCTCCTTCGACACCGAGACGACCGGCGTCGACGTCGAGCGAGATCGGATCGTCTCCGCCGCGCTGATCGTCCAGGAAACCCCGCGTGCCGCCCCCCGCGTGACCCGATGGCTGGTCAACCCCGGCGTGGACATCCCGCAGGCGGCGACGGACATCCACGGGCTCACCCCCGCCCACCTCGCCCGGCATGGCCGCTGGCCCGCCCCCGTCATGGAGGAGATAGCCCGCGCCCTGACCGAACAGGCGCTGATGGGACGCCCCCTGACGGTGATGAACGCGCCGTTCGACCTGACGCTCCTGGACCGCGAACTGCGCCGCCACCGCGCCGCCTCGCTCGCCCACTACCTGGGCCCGCACACCCTGACGGTCCTGGACCCGCTGGTCCTGGACAAGCACTGCGACCGCTACCGCAAGGGCCGGCGCACCCTCACCGATCTGTGCGCGGAGTACGGGGTCGAGCTGACCGGCGCGCACGAGGCCGCCGCGGACGCGCTCGCCGCGCTCCAGGTCGTACGGGCCCTCGGCCACCGGTTCGCGGACCGGCTGGGTGCGCTCAGCACGGCGGAGCTGCACACCCGTCAGGCGGTCTGGCACGCCGCCCAGGCGCGCGGCCTGCAGGCCTGGTTCGCCCGTAACGGCTCCGAGGAGTCGGTGGACCCGCACTGGCCGGTGCGCCCGGAGCTGTCCACGGCGGCCTGAAACCGAACACCGCGGTCCCGCCTCAACGCCCGAGGGCCGGACCGTCGGTTGACGGTCCGGCCCTCGATCCCGGTGGGCGATACTGGGTTCGAACCAGTGACCTCTTCGGTGTGAACGAAGCGCTCTCCCACTGAGCTAATCGCCCGGGTGTTCCGCGGGTTTCCCCCGCGAACGAGTAGAACAATACAGGTCACCGGCCCTTTCCAACAAATTCCCCGGTCCGCCGCCGCGGACCGGCTCACTCCGCTCCCTCCCGGCCCGCCGCGTCACCGGCCAACCAGGACGTGAGCCCGCGCCGCCCGGCCCGCATCATCAGCGCGTGGTTGGCCCGGAACAGCGGACGCCCCGGCACCGCCAGCCGCCGCATCGACGGCTTGCGCACCACCACCTCCTGTTCGAAGACGGCCCGCGTCCCGCGCCCCAGCGCCCCGACCGTCCACCGCGCCCAGCCGTCCAGGTCCCCGCGCATCGCCACCTCCAGCACCCCGGCGACCGGGTCGCGCCGCGTCTCGCGCGCCGTGACGTGGAGCTCGTACGGGAGGACCGAACGGAACCGCGCCGCCCCGTGGCTGCCGTCCCGGGTCTCCACGGCGCGCACCTGGGGCCACCACCGGGGATAGGTCTCGGGCCGTTCGAGCACCGCGTAGACGTGGGCGGGCGGCGCGTCCAGCAGCCACACGTCGCGGAAACGGTAGTGGTGCAGACGGCAGCGCGGGACCGGCATGACATCAGTGTGCCGCTCGGCCCGGTGGCGCGGGGGCCGTTCCGGCGGCCGGACGGCGCGTCACGCGGCGGCGAGAACCACCGGGCGGGTGTCCGGTCCGCACGCGAAGGCACCGGCGAACGGGACGCCAACACGCGCGAGGGCCCGGAGGCTTGAAGCCTCCGGGCCCTCGTCCGGGGTGGGCGATACTGGGTTCGAACCAGTGACCTCTTCGGTGTGAACGAAGCGCTCTCCCACTGAGCTAATCGCCCGGGCGCCGGGCTCTTCGCCCTGGCGCACGGCCAACATTACCCCACGTCGGGGGGCACTCGTGACCACCCGGCGGTCCGGGCCGGGCCCGGCGCCGCACGCCGGGCCCGAAAGATCACTCGTTGACGTTCCACGGCATCTCGAAACCGAACTTCCACACGTACACCGCGACGCCCGCCGCGATGATCACCAGACCGATGACGGTCAGGATGATGTTGCGCCGCCGCACCTTCGGGTCGAGGGCCTTCTGCGCCGCCTCGGTGACCTTGCGCTTCGTCCAGCGCAGCACGAGCTGGGCCCAGACGAACTCGGTCGCCCAGATGGCCATGCCCGCGAAGATCACCAGCCACCCGGGGCCGGGCAGCGGCAGCATGATGATGCCGGCGATCACGACCGCCAGACCCACGACGAAGACCCCGACCTGCCAGCTCAGGTGGAGCGGACGGGATCGCTTGACGAACTGCGGGGCCCGCGAACCGAGAGGTTGCGCCGGCTGGGGAGCCTCCTCGTTCACGACCCCCAACCCCCCGTTACTCTCCGTATTCATAAGGCCCCAACCTACCGGACACACCTGGTCACCGGAATGGCCGCTCAGGAGGATCCGGCGCTCCGCCGTAAGAGGTACCTGAAGCCGCCCAAAACAGTCAGAGGGGTTTACAACGGCACCGTAGGTGGCATGTCGATTTCGCCGACGTGCGAACCCCCGAGCGCACACTGAGCGAAAGGCCCTGGCGCTTATGAACACCACGGTCAGCTGCGAGCTGCACCTGCGCCTCGTTGTGTCGAGCGAGTCCTCACTGCCTGTACCGGCGGGCCTGCGGTATGACACGGCCGATCCCTACGCCGTGCACGCCACCTTCCATACCGGCGCCGAGGAGACGGTGGAGTGGGTCTTCGCCCGCGATCTCCTCGCCGAGGGCCTCCACCGGCCCACCGGTACCGGCGACGTCCGCGTATGGCCGTCCCGGAGCCATGGGCAGGGCGTCGTCTGCATCGCCCTGAGCTCCCCGGAAGGCGAGGCCCTGCTGGAGGCCCCGGCGCGGGCGCTGGAATCGTTCCTCAAGAGGACCGACGCGGCGGTGCCCCCCGGTACGGAACACCGTCATTTCGATCTCGACACCGAGCTCTCCCACATCCTCGCGGAGAGCTGAGCGGCGTTCCCGGCCTCGATCGCGGCCTCCGCAGCCCACCACCGCAACCGTCCACTCCCACCCGCGACCGTCCGACTCGGGGCGACGGCCACGGACCGAGAAGGAGAAGTTCACAAGGCGAAGGACAATTCCATACGGCGCACCGGCGCCGTCTTCGCGGAACTCCCCGCGCGGACGGCGCCGAGGCTTGTTCCAGCCGCTAGAGTCGGCGACCATTCGGCAAGGAACGCGGGGCGGCCCGTCCGACCCCACCCGGCCAGGGAGCGAAACCGTGATGATCAACCACGACACCCGGTGTGCGCTCGACGCGGTCGTCGACCTGGTGAACACCGCCCCCGAGGGCGACGCTCCCGACGGCCTCGGCGACCTGCGAGCCCTCCAGGAGTTCGTCGCGCGCAACTCCATCAGCGACGTGGGCACCCTCGGCGTGGAGGACCTGGCAGCCGTCCGGAATGTACGGGCACAGCTCGCGCAGGTGTTCGCCGCGACCGACGACCGCACCGCCGCCGAGCGGCTCAACGACCTGGTCGCGGCGGCCGGCACCACCCCGCGGCTGACCGACCACGACGGCTACGACTGGCACGTCCACTACTTCGCGCCGGGCGCCTCGGTCGCCGACCACCTCGCGGCGGACGGCGGGATGGCCCTGGCCTTCCTCGTCGTGGCCGGGGAACGGGAACGGCTGCGCCGCTGCCAGGCCCCGGACTGCCGGTACGCCTTCGTCGACCTCTCGCGCAACCGCTCGCGCCGCTACTGCGACAGCCGCACCTGCGGGAACCGCCTGCACGTCGCCGCGTACCGGGCACGCCGGCGCGAGGCGGCGGGCTGAGGCACCGGGGCACTCTCCCAGGCAAGCAATGCCTGGCGGACCGCCCCGGTCGTCGTCACCGTCTGCGTATGTCCCTCATCGCGCGCTCTCTCTCGTCGCCACGCACCGCCGAACCTGCCTTTTCCTTTGTCCCTCACAGCAGGAAGAGGTCATGGACGGCACCGATCAGGAGCAGGACGGCGATGAAGGTGAGGAAGAGCATCAGCGGCGGTTGGGACAGCGCGTACAGGCAGCCGTGGGTTTCGGGGCCCGGGGAATCCACCGGTGGCGGCGGGTCCTTGCGGGTCAGGGCGCACTCGTCGTTCATCTCGCGCCGATAATGGCGCAGCGCGCCACCGGGGTTCGGAAAAAACGCCCCTCACCAGCGGCAGTTCATCAAATCCCGTGCTTTTTCAGGATCGCTTCTATATCCGAGAAGTCATCCGTGGGGGCACCGCTCGCGCCCTTCTTGGCGGTGGCGTGCGAGCCGGTCCGTCCGGCGCCGAGCGAGGGCGCGGACGCGGCCGGGGCGACGGCGCCCGCGGCGGGTGCTCCGGCCGCGGCCTTGCGCTGCTTGCGCCGGCCGCCCACCCGGCCCGTTCGCCGCTCCACGAGCCGCCCGGCCAGGAAGAGCACGGCCGACAGCGCGAGCACGCCGAAGCCCGCCCAGACCGACGGCTTGAAGACGATGTCGGTCAGCCAGTCGATGACGCCCGTCATCACCAGCCCGACCGGTATCAGGGAATAGGCCGCGATGCGCGTGGCGGCCCAGAAGCGCTTGCGGTAGGCCGTCAGGGCGGCGATGCCCAGGCCGGCCGCCGACACCGCGGCGCAGACGGTCGAGGTCAGCATCCGGTCCTCCTGCCGATGGGTCGCTTACGGCGGAGTGCGCCCCGCCTCCTTCCATCCTGCCCTGTCCGGTGCCGCCCGGGCCACGTTCCGCCACCAGCTCAGGGACATCTCCGGGTCGCTTCTCCTCCGCAGGTCCGAGTACGGACGCGGGGACGTCGGCTGGGAGACTGGCCCCATGACTGATGACACGCCCCCCGGGCCACACGCGCCCGTCCTCGACGTCTGGTGCGAGCTCCAGTGCCCGGACTGCCACGCCGCGCTGGAGGACCTGCGCCTGCTGCGGGAGCGCTACGGCGACCGGCTGGAGATCCGGCTGCGCCACTTCCCGCTGTCCAAGCACCGGCACGCCTACGCGGCGGCCCAGGCCGCGGAGGAGGCCGCGGTCCAGGGGCGGCAGGCGGAGTACGCGGCGGCCGTCCTGGCCCGTACGGAGGAGCTGGACCGGCGGGGCGAGAAGCTGCTGCTGGAGGTGGCCGCCGACCTGGGGCTGGACGCCGAGGAGATGGACACCGCGCTCGTCGACGGGCGGCACCTGCTGATCGTCGATGCCGATCAGGCCGAGGGCCAGGCAATCGGTGTGCGGGGCACCCCGACGTACGTCGTCGGCGGCGAGCGGCTGGACGGCGGGCAGAGCCAGGAAGGGCTGCGCGAGCGCGTCGAGGAGATCGTGGACCGGCTGCTGGCCGAGCGGGAGCGGTAGGCACGCGGCCGGCGCCCGCGGCTCAGAGCAGCGGCTTCCAGAAGGTGTACTCGCTGGTCCCGTAGCCCAGGGACTCGTACAGGGACCGGGCCGCGGTGTTGTCCGCGTAGACGTTGAGGCCCAGCTCGCGCTGGCCCACGGCCAGGCAGCCGCGCTCGGCGATCAGCAGCAGCGTGCGCCCGTGCCCCCGGCCCCGGTGTTCCGGGGCCACCTCCACGTCGTAGACGTAGCCCCCGGGCCGGCCGAGCTCGCGTTCCGTGACCCAGATGTAGCCGACGTCCGTGCCGTCGTGGACGAGGACGCGCAGGTACAGGCCGGGGGTCGCCAGGCCGTCCGGGAGCAGCTCGCCGAGCGAGCGGTCGGCCGCCTCCTCGGCCGCCGCGCGGGGCATCCCGTGGGCGGTCCGCGTCTCCACGTAGGTCGCCCGGGACGCCGCCAGCCACGCCGGGTACTCCGCCTCGGTCAGCGGGCGGTCCTCGCTGCCCTCGGGCAGGGCGGGGACCTCGGTGAGCGGTTTGCGCATCCGGCGGCTGCGCTCGGTGTAGCCCAGGGCGGCGGCCAGGCGCAGCGCCACCTCCGCGCCGGCGGGGACCGGCAGCTCGATCTCCCGGCAGCCCCACCCCCGCAGCACTTCTTCGGCGGCCAGCGCGGCGACCGTGCCGCGTCCGCGGCGCCGCTCCCGCTCGTCGATCCGGAGGTCCGCTATGAGACCCGTCGCGGGGCCGCGCCGCGGCTCGGTGCGCAGCTCGACCCGGCCGACGGGGCGGCTGTTGACGCACACCTCGTACGTACGGGTCCGCCCCCCGTCCGCGCGTCGTTCCTCGGGTCCGGCGGGGCGCAACGTAGTGGTCACGCTGACTTTCTACTCGTCTCCCGGGCGGGCGTCATCACCGGGGATCGAAGTCGGCGGCCGAACGCTCCCGGAAGATCCGCATCGCCTCGGCCGTCACCGGGCCCGGTGCGGGGGCCAGTTGGCGCCGGTCGACGCGGGTGACGGCCTGGACGTCGCGCAGGGTGGAGGTCAGGAAGATCTCGTCCGCCCGCTCCAGGACGTCCAGCGGCAGGTCGGTCTCCTTCGCGCCCGCCCAGGCGACGGTCAGCGCGCGGGTGATGCCCGCCAGGCAGCCGGAGGTCAGGGGCGGGGTGTGCAGTTCGCCGTCCAGGACGACGAAGACATTGGAGCCGGTGCCCTCGCACAGGGCGCCTACGGTGTTGCCCAACAGGGCCTCGGTGGCGCCCTGTTCGCGGGCGCGCGCCAGCGCGATGACGTTCTCGCCGTAGGAGGTGCTCTTCAGCCCCGCGAGCGCGCTCCGCTCGTTACGGGTCCACGGGACGGTGATGACCGCGGTGGTGTCCGGGTGGGGCGCGCTCTCGGCGATCGCGACGACGAGGGTGGCGGCGGCCTCGCCCCGGTCGGAGCCGAGGGGCGCGAGACCGCCGGTGTAGGTGACGCGCAGCCGTCCCCGCGGCATCGGGTTGGCGTCCAGGACGGCGGCGCAGGCGCGGCGGACCTCGTCCAGGTCGGGTTCGGGCAGGCCCATGCCGCGCGCGGAGAGCGCCAGGCGCTCCAGGTGGCGGGTGAGGGCGAACGGACGGCCGTCGACGGTCTTGAGCGTCTCGAAGACGCCGTCGCCGACCGTCAGGCCGTGGTCGAACACGGAGACCCGGGCGGCGTCGGCGTCCCGCAGTCGCCCGTCGAGCCAGATCTTCATCGTCTCTCTCCTCCGCTCGCCTCGTACGCCTCGTACCGGCCCGACGCTACCGCGAGCAGTCTGCGGGCCTTCAGCTCGGTCTCCTGCCACTCCCGCTCGGGATCCGAGTCCCAGGTGATGCCGGCTCCGCTGCCGAAGCGCAGCAACGGTCCGCCGGGGACGTGGCGGTCGACCCAGAAGGTACGGATGCCGACGGCCAGCTCGCCCGTGCCGCGGTCGGCGTCGACCCAGCCGATGCCGCCGCAGTAGGGGCCGCGCGGGGCGGTCTCCAACCGTTCGAGGATCCGCAGGGCGCTGTGCTTGGGGGCGCCGGTCACGGAGCCGGGCGGGAAGGTGGTGGCCAGGAGGTCGGCCCAGCCGGTGGCGGCGCGCTCTTCGGGGAGGTCGCCGCGCACTGTGGAGACGAGGTGGACGAGCCCGGGGTGCTCCTCGACGACGCACAGTTCCGGAACCGTCACCGATCCGGTGGCGCAGGCGCGGCCCAGGTCGTTGCGGACCAGGTCGACGATCATCACGTTCTCCGCGTGGTCCTTCTCCAGGAGGTCCTCGCGGACGCGGCCGGTGCCCTTGATGGGGCCGGACTCGATCGTGCGGCCGGTGCGGCGCAGGTAGAGCTCGGGCGAGGCGGTGGCGATCTCCACGCCGTGGGCCGGGAGCCGGACGGTGCCCGCGTACGGGGCCGGGTTGCCGCGGGCCAGCAGCGCGGTCAGCGCGTCCACGTCGGCGCGGTCCGGGTCGGGCAGCGGTGCGCTCAGGATTCGGCAGAGATTCGCCTGATAGACCTCGCCCGCCGCTATGTGTTCGCGTATGCGGCGTACGCCCGCGGTGTAGGCGGCGTGGTCCAGGGAGCTGAGCCAGTCCTCCGGGGCCGGGCCGCACCACCGGTCCGGCCGCGGCGGTGGGGCCGGGCGGACGTCCCCGAAGCGGGCGCAGCGCAGCCCGCCCTCGAAGTCGGCGACCACGGCCCACCAGCCACTGGAGTCCAGGGCCGCCGGATCGCTGGTCACATCGCGCAGGTCGGTGGCGAGCAGGCCGCCGAAGCGGGCCATGGGAGGGAGGTCGTGCACGTCAGCGAGTCTATGGCGGGGGCGCTCCGAGAGCCTTGGCCACAGCAGCACGGCAGCACGCTGCGCAAACGTGTTTTTGTACTGGCCCAGGAATCCGCTAGAGTTCAACACGTCGCCGGGACGCGGAAGCGAAACGGAGACAAGATCACTCCCCGGATCACTCCGGGGGACGGATCTGCGGACGTAGCTCAGTTGGTAGAGCACCACCTTGCCAAGGTGGATGTCGCGAGTTCGAGTCTCGTCGTCCGCTCGATGGGGGATCTTCCCGACCCCCGCACTCCTGGTGGAGTGGCCGAGAGGCGAGGCAACGGCCTGCAAAGCCGTCTACACGGGTTCAAATCCCGTCTCCACCTCCAAGGACGATTAGCTCAGCGGGAGAGCGCTTCCCTGACACGGAAGAGGTCACTGGTTCAATCCCAGTATCGTCCACTGGTCCGCAAGGACCGTCCCGCGCGATTAGCTCAGCGGGAGAGCGCTTCCCTGACACGGAAGAGGTCACTGGTTCAATCCCAGTATCGCGCACTGTCGAATACGCGGCCTTGGGCCGCGATTCCCGAGGACGATTAGCTCAGCGGGAGAGCGCTTCCCTGACACGGAAGAGGTCACTGGTTCAATCCCAGTATCGTCCACTGGTCCACGAGGACCGTCCCGCGCGATTAGCTCAGCGGGAGAGCGCTTCCCTGACACGGAAGAGGTCACTGGTTCAATCCCAGTATCGCGCACACGTAAAGGCTGAGGGCCGGGGTATTCACCCCGGCCCTTCGTCGTTGTCGGGGTGGTTTTCGGGGCGCGTGTGTTTTCGGGTTCCGCTTTTCCCGGGAGTTCGGAGTTCCGCTTTCTGGGGCCTTGTTTTCTGCGGGCGCTCCTTCCGTGGCGGTCCCGTTTTCGGGCGCGTGCTCGCGTGCCGGATTCCGGCCCCTTCGGGAACGGGGTGTTCCGCCGGGGCCCGGAATCCGGGAGCGGGGGCTCAGGAAGAGAAGAGCATCCGGCCGAAGCCGCGGTGGCCGTGGTGGTGACCGTGGTGGCCGTGGTGCGAAGCGCCCCAGGCGGGGGCCGCCGGGTACGGCTGCGCGGGGGGCGGGGGCGGTGCCTGCTGCGCCCACTGGGACTCCAGCCGGGTCAGCGACTCCAGCTCGCCGTAGTCCAGGAAGATCCCCCGGCAGCCGGAGCACTGTTCGATGTGCACGCCACTGCGGTTGTACGTGTGCATCGGCGCGTGGCACTTGGGACACTGCATGTCGACTCAACTCCTGTGGTTCGTACGACACCGCCGGCTCGAACACCCGGTGGTGAGGGTTTCACCCTACGGCCGGCGAACCGGACTCCGCCGGGGGCGGCGGGCTCGCCATCCTGGCGCAGGCGTCGACGAGCGCGGCCTCGACCTCGTCCAGGGCGCGGCCCGCGGCGGCGGCCTTGGCGACGGCGAGCGCGGCCGTCTGGACCGTCAGGGCGCGGGCCGGCACGTCCAGTTCGGGCCAGGGGTCGCCGTCGGGCCGCACGGCCGGGCCGCCCGCGGCGCGGTAGGCGTCCAGGAAGCGGGTCCAGACGGCGGGGGCGAGCAGGCCCGTGGCGAACCAGGCGGCGGGGCGGGCCAGGTCCCAGGCCGGGTCGCCCAGGCCCAGGTCGTCGATGTCTATGAGGAGCCACGGGCCGTCCGGGGCCGGGTGCCTGACGAGCTGTCCGAGGTGCAGGTCCCCGTGGCACAGGGCGTCCGCGCGGGGTGACGGCGCCTGACCGCGGGCCCACGCGGGCAGCGGGGACCAGGCGCGCTCCACGGTGTCCGCCGCCGCCCGCAGCGCCGGGGACGTGACCTCGGCCTGCCGCATCCGGGTCAGGGCGCGGGCTGCCTTGGCCGGGCCGCGCATCGGGGGGACGGGGCCTGGCAGGCGGGCGGTCGGTACGGCGTGCAGGCGGGCCAGCAGACGGGCCGCGTCCTCCCAGGGCGCGCCCTCGGGGTCGTCCGGGGCGACGGGGGCGCCGTAGGGCCAGCGGGTGGCCGGGCGTCCGTCGTCCAGGAGGACGAGGAAGCCGTCCGGGGCGGTGAGCGGGAGCGGCGGGAGCAGGACGCCGTGCAGCCGGGGGTGGGCGGCTACGCGCAGCCGGGCGGCCAGGTCGGCGGGGTCGCAGTCGGGGGCGTGGGCCTTGGCGACGGTGGGGCCGGTGCGCAGGACGGTGCCGTCGGGGCGGTCGGCCAGGAGGGTGGGGGGCGTGGGCCGGTGGGCCGTTGCCGGGGAGGGGGCCGGGTTTGCCAGAGAGGGGCCAGGGGTCGGCGGGGTGGTGTGCGGGGGCGGCGCGGAGGGCTCCGGGTTCGGCCGGGGGGCGTGCGGGGGTGCCGGGGAGGGTTGCGGGGGTGTGGCCGTTTCCGGGTGGTGCGGGAGTGCCGCGAGCTGGGCGGGGATCGAGGCATGCGCCGGTCCGGTCGGGGAGGGGGCGGGGCGGGGTGCGGGAACGGGGGCCGTGGAGGGGGTGGGCTGGGGTGTGGGCATGGCGTACCTGGGGTGGGTGGCGTGACCGGCGGGGGTGGAAAGGGGTGCGCGTCTCCGGTCTTCCGGGGGCCGGGCGGCTCTTCCGGAGGCCGGACGGCGGGCTTTCGGGTGCGGGGTGCGCGGGTGTGGGGTGCGCGCCTTCTTCGGGGTTTCGCGCCGCCGCTCTTCGGGCGCTCCGGCATCGTACGTCTGCCGGAAATGCGCGGCGTACGTCTGCCGGAAATGCGCGGCGGCCGGGCATCTCCCCAGATGCCCGGCCGCGTGTGCCGTCCGCCGCACCCCCGTCCCCACGGGGTTGTCAGCCGGAATGTCCCCCGTCCCGGGCCGCTCTCCCAGGACTGGGGCGCTCAGCGCCCCAGCATTCCGGCCACGGACGACGCCTGTGTGACGACGGCCTCCCAGCCGCCGAAGACCACGGCGAGGAGAACCGCCAGCGGCAGCACCATGGCCACCGCGACGAGGGGGTGGCGGGTGCCGGACGGCTGGTGGCCGCCGAACACCGAGACGGTCTTGCGCCCCTGCGTCCGGATGGCCGTGCGTCCCGGGCTCTCCGCCATCGTCCCTCTCCTGTTCGTATCGGGGCGGCGGACGTGGTGACCTCGGGGGACGAGTGCTGCGTCCGCCGCTTGACCACCACATTAGGCAACGGGCGAGGGGCCGGACGTCATGCCGTCGTACTGATTGCCGGGCCTCCGCGAGGATGACGGCGCGGCGGGTCGCGTACTCCCCTGGGTGGAGATCATCCGTCGGAACTGAGGGTCTTCCCTGAGGGGTGGGCCGCATCTTCGGGACGTTCGGCCGTTATTGCCTTCGTCCTCCCGGTTGGGGCGGTCGGCTCCACCCTGTAGGGGTCGGGTGGCGGGAGCGGGGGCGGTGATCCGCGAAAGGTGACTTCTCTCACTTCCGCCGCCGCCCCGGGCGGCCCCGGCCCGGGGCGGCAAAGCGGCCCGCCCGGCGCTCCCGTGCCCGCGCCGCCCGCGCCCGCGGCGTCCCCGACGGCCACCGTCGCCTCGTCCCGCGACCTTCCAATCGCCCTGCTCATGCGCACCGTTGGGGCCCCGGGCGGCGTGTCCCCGCGCGTCGGAGCCCCGTGGGCCGCTCTCTTGGGGGTTTCCGTCGCGCGCCGGGGATCGCGCCGCCGACGCCTGCGCGGCCTATCAGCGCGACGAGCCGTCAATCCGTAAGCTGTGCCACGTCAGATGGACCGGGTAGCGGGGATGGACATGGCGATGATGCGGCTCCGACGCGAGGACCCGCGTGTCGTCGGCTCGTTCCGGCTCCACCGGCGGCTCGGCGCGGGCGGGATGGGCGTGGTCTATCTCGGCTCGGACAAGCGCGGGCAGCGGGTGGCCCTGAAGGTGATCCGGCCGGACCTGGCGGAGGACCCGGAGTTCCGGTCGCGGTTCGCCCGCGAGGTGTCCGCCGCCCGGCGGATCCGCGGCGGCTGCACGGCGCGGCTGGTCGCGGCCGACCTCGACGCGGACCGTCCGTGGTTCGCCACCCAGTACGTCCCCGGTCCCTCCCTGCACGACAAGGTGAACGAGGACGGCCCCCTCTCCCCCGCGCAGGTCGCCTCCATCGGGGCCGCGCTGTCCGAGGGGCTGCTGGCCGTCCACGACGCGGGCGTGGTGCACCGCGACCTCAAGCCGTCCAACATCCTGCTGTCCCCCAAGGGGCCGCGGATCATCGACTTCGGCATCGCGTGGGCCACCGGCGCGAGCACCCTCACCCACGTCGGCACCGCCATCGGCTCCCCCGGCTTCCTCGCGCCCGAACAGGTGCGGGGCGCGGCGGTGACCCCGGCGACGGACATCTTCGCGCTGGGCGCCACGCTCGCGTACGCCTGTACCGCCGACTCCCCCTTCGGGCAGGGCAGTTCGGAGGTCATGCTCTACCGGGTGGTGCACGAGGAGGCGCAGCTCGCCGCCGTTCCGGACGCGCTGGCGCCGCTGATCGCGGCGTGCCTGGCGAAGGACCCCGCGGAGCGGCCGAGCACCCTGTCCCTGTCGCTGCGGCTCAAGGAGATCGCGGCCCGGGAGGCACACGGGCTGTCCGGCCCCTCGGACGGCGCCGCCGCGCGGGCGGCCGACGAGCGGCCCTGGTCCGGTCGGCCGACCGGGCGGCGGGCCGAGGAGTACGCGCGGCAGCGGACCGAGCGCGGGGCGGCGGGGGCCGCCCCGACGCCCCGGCCCGGTGGATCCGCTTCCCGGCCGGGCGCGTCCGCCTCGCGGTCGGGCGCGGGTGCGCCGGGGCCTCGCGGGGCGGCGGGCACGGGGACGCCCGCGCCGCGTCCGCATCCGTCCCGGGGCTCCGCGTCACGCCCGGGCGCGCCGGGTGCCGCACCCAAGGGGCGCCAGCGTCCGGGCCACCGCCCCGCGGGGCCCGCGCCGGGCGTCCGGGACGCGGGGCGAAACGGTTCACGTCCGCCGGCGCGCACGCCCGCGGGGACATCGGCCCGCCCGGCCGCGGAGCGGCGCGGCCCCGCGCGGCCGACGCGTCCCGGCCGGCCCAACCGGCGGTTGCTGCGGCAGCGAATCATCGTGTTCGTGACGGTGACGCTCCTCGTGGCGCTCGGCATCGCGGCGGCCCAGGGCTGCCAGGGACCCGCGAACGGGCTGGGACCGGAACAGAGGGTTCCGGTGACCGAGGACGGGAGCGCGACGGCGACCACCGAAGCCGGGGAGCTGTCTTCGGGGGCGAGCCCTGAGAAGGCGGTCTCTGAGAGGGGGGCTTCTGAGAGTGAGGCCACTGAGAAGGGGGCGCCGTCCGGGGGGACGGCGTCCGACGGGACGGCGGCGGATGCGGTGCGCGAGGCCATTCCGGGCGCAGGGGGCGCGGCCGGGCCGGACGCGGGAGACGAGGGTGGATCGGCCGTCGCTCGGAGCGCGGGGGCGGCCGTCGATTCGGCGCGCACCGCACCGTAAGGCTGTCCGGGCGCCGGGAACGAAGGCAGAATCGGCCGCCATCCGGAGTTCGGGGACGGCCACCGAATCGGCGCGCGCCGTAAGGCCGTACGGGCGCAGAGGCCGAGAACGGCGCGACCGCCATTCGGCGCGCAGAAACAGCCACGGAACCGGCACACGCCGTAGGGCCGTACGGACACAGAGAACGAAAACCGCCCGACCGCCATCCGACACGCGCAGAAACAGCCACCGAACCGGCGCGCACCGTAAGGCCCTACGGACACGGTGGCCGAGAACGACCCGACCGCCATCCGACGCGCAAAAACAGCCACCGACCCAGCGCCCCCATAGGACCGTACGGACACACGGACCGGAAACCGCCCGACCACCGCCCGGCACGCGCAAAAACAGCCACCAAACCGGCGCGCACCGTAAGGCCCTACGGACACGGTGGCCGAGAACGGCCCGACTGCCACCCGGCACGCAGAAACAGCCACCAAACCGGCACACGCCGCAGGGCCACACAGACACAGAAAACGAAAACCGCCCGACCGCCACCCGGCACGCGCAGAAACAGCCACCGAGCCAGCGCCCCCATAGGACGGCCACCGAACCGGCGCTTCCCTAGCACAGGGACCGAGAGCCGCCCGGCTGCCACTCAGAGCGCGGAAACAGCCACCGAACCCACGCACCCCGCGCCCCAAGGTCGTTGGCGCAGCTTTCCGGCAGCCCCCGCCAGCCGGGAGCCGGACGCTCCGGCGCCGGCCGTGTTCAGTCCCCCGTCCGCCCCGCCGTCACCGCGTAGAAGGACACCGCTGCCGCCGCGCCCACGTTGAGGGAGTCCACGCCGTGGGCCATGGGGATGCGGACCCACTGGTCGGCGGCGTTCAGGGCGCCGGTGGTCAGGCCGGTGCCCTCGGCTCCGAGCATGAGGGCGGCGCGGTCCAGGCGGTGCGGGGCGGCCTCGTCGAGGGTGATGGCGCGTTCGTGCGGGGTGAGGGCGAGGAGGCGGAAGCCGGACGACCGGACGGTTTCCAGGTCGTGCGGCCAGTTCTCCAGGCGGGCGTAGGGCACGGAGAAGACGGCGCCCATGGAGACCTTCACCGAGCGGCGGTAGAGGGGGTCGGCGCAGTCCGGGGAGAGCAGGACGGCGTCCATGCCCAGGGCGGCGGCGCTGCGGAAGATGGCGCCGAGGTTGGTGTGGTCGTTGACCGCTTCCATGATCACCACGCGGCGGGCGGTGCGCAGCAGGTCGGCGGCGTCCGGCAGCGGTTCGCGGTGCATCGAGGCGAGGGCGCCGCGGTGGACGTGGTAGCCCGTCACCTTCTCGGCGAGGGCGGGCTCGACCACGTACACGGGTGCCGGTGCCTCGTCGACGACGTCCCGCATGACGTCGAGCCACTTGGCCGACAGCAGCATGGAGCGCATCCGGTAACCGGCCTGGTGGGCGCGCCGGATGACCTTCTCGCCCTCGGCGATGAACAGGCCCTCGGCGGGCTCGCGGCGCCGGCGCAGTTCCACGTCCGTCAGGGAGGTGTAGTCGCCGAGCCGGGGGTCGTCCGGGTCGTCGATGGTGATGATGTCGGCCAAGGGAAGCGTGCCTCAGGTGCTCGGAGGGGCTCAGGTGCTCGGAGGGGTGGCTCGGGGGGTCAGCGGGGCGTGAGGGTGACGACGTCGCCGATGACGATGACCGCCGGGGGGCGCACGCCTTCGGCGCGTATGGTCTCGCCGAGGCTGGCCAGGGTGGCGTCCACGCGGCGCTGCGCGGCGGTGGTGCCCTCCTGGATGACGGCGACGGGGGTGTCGGCGCCCCGGCCGTGCTCGATGAGCGCGGCGGCGATGGCGCCGCTGTTCTGGACGCCCATCAGGACGACGAGCGTGCCGCGCAGCTTGGCGAGCGCCGCCCAGTCGACCAGCGAGCGCGCGTCGTCGGGGGCGACGTGTCCGCTGACGACGGTGAACTCGTGGGCCACACCCCGGTGGGTGACGGGGATGCCGGCGGCGCCGGGGACGCTGATGGTGCTGGAGATGCCGGGCACGACGGTGTACGGGATGCCCTCCTCGACCAGCGCCTGGGCCTCCTCCATGCCGCGCCCGAAGACGAACGGGTCGCCGCCCTTGAGGCGGACCACCCGCTTGCCGGCCCGGGCGTGCTCGATCAGGGCGTCGTTGATGGCCTCCTGGGCCATGGCGCGGCCGTACGGGATCTTCGCGGCGTCGATCACCTCGACGTGCGGCGGCAGCTCGTCCAGCAGGTCGCGGGGGCCAAGCCGGTCGGCGACGACCACGTCCGCCTCGGCGAGCAGCCGGCGGCCCCGCACGGTGATCAGGTCCGGGTCGCCGGGGCCGCCGCCGACCAGCGCGACGGGCACCCCGCCCTCGGACTCGGGACGCGGGCGGTGGTGCGGGGCGGCGATGCGGCCGTCGCGCAGGCCGTCCACGACGGCGTCCCGCAGGGCGGCCGAGCGGCGCGGGTCGCGGCCGGTCAGGACGGCGACGGTGACGCCCTCGATGTGTCCGGTGGCCGGGGTCCAGGCGGTGGCGGCCTCGGCGTCGTCGGAGCGCACGCACCACACGCGGCGCTCCTCGGCCTCCCGGGACGCCGCGGCGTTGGCCTCGGGGTCGTCGGTGGAGATCAGCGCGTACCAGGCGTCGGCGAGGTCGCCCGGCCGGTAGCCGCGGCGCTCCCAGCGGATCTCGCCCGTGTCGGCCATCGCCTCGACGGAGGGGGTGGCCGACGGCGAGACCAGCAGGACGTCGGCGCCCGCCGCGATCAGCGCGGGCAGCCGCCGCTGGGCGACCTGGCCGGCGCCGAGGACGACCACGCGGCGGCCGGACAGCCGCAGTCCGACGGGATAGGCGTGGTGCTCGGCGTGCTCGGCCATGGCGGTGTGGCTCCTTGTGCGGGGTGGTACGGGGCCGCTGCGGCGGTGGAGCGGCTGGTGAGGGGGACGGGCGGGGACGTACGGCCCCGGCCCACAGCCTATGAGGCTGCGGGCCGGGGGTCACACCAGGGCGGGCGGTGCCCGGTGAGCGCTGTTCCGGGGCGGTGGCGGTGGGCGCCATCCGGGGCGGTTCTTCCCGAACGGTGCCCGGTCGGGCTCGGTTCCGGGGCGTGCCCGGTCGGGCCCGGCTCCGGAGGGTGCCCGGTCACGCCCGGTTCCGGGATGTGCCCGGTCGGACCCGGCTCCGGAGGGTGCCCGCTCGGGCCCGGGCGGACCCGGTTTGGGCCGTGCCCGACCGGGCGCTCTCCGGGCCGGTGTCCGGTCAGCTCTTCTCCGTCACTCCGGCGGAGGCGAAGGTGGCGACCTCGTGCATGGCCCGGGCCGCGCTCTGCACGACGGGCAGCGCCAGCAGCGAGCCGGTGCCCTCGCCGAGCCGGAGGTCGAGGTCGACCAGCGGACGCAGGCCCAGCTTGTTCAGGGCGGCGGTGTGGCCCGGTTCGGCGCTGCGGTGGCCCGCGATGCAGGCCGCCAGCGCCTCGGGGGCGATGGCGCGGGCCACCAGGGCGGCGGCGCCGGCGCTCACGCCGTCCAGGATGACGGGCGTCCGCAGCGAGGCGCCGCCGAGGATCAGCCCGACCAGGGCCGCGTGCTCCAGCCCGCCGACCGCCGCGAGGACGCCGATCGGGTCGGCCGGGTCCGGGCGATGCAGCTCCAGGGCGCGGCGCACCACGTCGATCTTGCGGGAGTGCGTCTCGTCGTTGATGCCCGTGCCGCGGCCGGTGACCTCGCCCGGGTCCATCTCGGTGTAGACGGACACCAGGGCTGCGGACGGCGTGGTGTTGCCGATGCCCATCTCGCCCGTCAGCAGCGCCTTGTTGCCGGCCGCCACCAGGTCGCGGGCGGTCTCGATGCCGACCTCGATGGCGCGCAGCGCCTCCTCGCGGGACATCGCCGGGCCGGTGGTGAAGTCGGCGGTGCCGGGCCGGACCTTGCGCGGCAGCAGGCCGGGGGCGGCGGGCAGGTCGCTCGCCACGCCCACGTCCACGATGCAGACCTCGGCGCCCACCTGGGTGGCGAACGCGTTGCACACCGCGCCGCCCGCCAGGAAGTTGGCCACCATCTGGGACGTGACCTCCTGCGGCCACGGGGTGACGCCCTGGGCGTGCACGCCGTGGTCGCCCGCGAAGACCGCGACGGCGGCGGGCTCCGGGATCGGCGGCGGGCACTTGCGGGACAGGCCGCACAGCTGCGCGGAGATGATCTCCAGCATGCCCAGCGCGCCCGAGGGCTTGGTCATGCGCTTCTGCCGCTCCCACGCCTCGCCGAGCGCCTTCGCGTCCAGCGGGCGGATGCGCCGCAGCGTCTCCTGGAGGAGGTCGTGCGGCTCCTCGCCGGGCAGCGCGCGGCGCCCGTACGTCTCCTCGTGGACGACCCAGGACAGCGGGCGGCGCTTGGCCCACCCGGCCTGCATCAGCTCGGGCTCGTCCGGGAACTCGTCGACATACCCCACACACAGGTACGCGACGACCTCCAGGTGCTCGGGCAGCTCCAGCTCGCGCACCATCTCGCGCTCGTCGAAGAAGCTGACCCAGCCCACGCCCAGGCCCTCCGCGCGCGCGGCGAGCCACAGGTTCTCCACCGCCAGGGCGGAGGAGTACGGGGCCATCTGCGGCTGCGTGTGGCGGCCGAGGGTGTGCCGGCCGCCGCGCGTCGGGTCGGCGGTGACGACGATGTTGACGGGCGTTTCGAGGATGGCCTCGATCTTCAGCTCGCGGAACTGCTTGGCGCGCCCCTTGGGCAGCGACTTGGCGTACGCGTCACGCTGCCGCATCGCGAGCTCGTGCATCCGCTCGCGGGTCTCCTGGGAGCGGATGACGACGAAGTCCCAGGGCTGCGAGTGGCCGACGCTGGGCGCGGTGTGCGCCGCCTCCAGGACGCGCAGCAGCACCTCGTTGGGGATCGGGTCGCCCCGGAAACCGTTGCGGATGTCCCGGCGCTCCCGCATCACCCGGTGCACGGCGGCCCGCTCGGAGTCGTCGTAGGCGGGGGCGGGGGGCGTGGCCGGGGTGGCGGCCGGGGCCTCTTCCTGGGCCGGGGCCGCCTCCGTCTGGTCGTCGTTGGTGGGGGCGTCCGTGGTGGGGGCGTCCTCGGCAGGCGCGTCCTCGGCGGGTGCGTCCGTGGGAGTGGTGTCGGCGGCCTGGCTGGGGGCCTCGGGGGCGGTGGGCTGCTCGGGGGCCTGGTGGGGCTCGGGCTGTGGGGAAGGGTCGTCGGTGAGGCCGGTCTGCTCGGTGTCAGGGCCGGTCTGCTCGGTGAC
This sequence comes from Streptomyces sp. NPDC003077, assembly GCF_040611095.1. Classification (NCBI taxonomy): domain Bacteria; kingdom Bacillati; phylum Actinomycetota; class Actinomycetes; order Kitasatosporales; family Streptomycetaceae; genus Streptomyces; species Streptomyces sp. NPDC003077. The sequence continues at coordinate 135,694 of NZ_JBEXNM010000008.1, forward strand.
GGCAGCGGGGTCGGCCACGGGCTCGGCGGGGGCCTCGGCGTCGGTCGGGGACGCGGGGGCCTCGGCGGGCTGCGGCTCGGTGGCCTGCGGTGCGACGGCTTCCGGGTGGGAGGTCTCCGGTTCGGCGGACTCCGAGGCGGCGGACTCCGAGGCCGGGGCTTCCGGCGCCGGGGAGTCGGGTCCCTCGGTGGGGGCGCCGGGCCGGGTGGTGTCGGTCGCCGGGGCGTCGCCGTCGGCCGGGGCGGGCTGGGCGGCGGGCTCCGGGGTGACGAGCTGTGCCTCTTCGGCGGCGGGCGCCTGGGGGGCGTCGTCCTGGGCCTGCTCGGGAGCGGTGGCGGCGCTCTCGTCCTCGGGCGCAGTGCCGGGCTCGGGGGTGGCGTCGGACGCGCTGCCGTCGGCCTCCGGCGCGGTGCCGGTGTCGCCGGACGCGGGCTCGGGGGTGGCGTCGGACGCGGTAGCGGCCCCGGTCTCCTCCGCGAGGGACGGGGACGAGGCCGGCTCGGGGGTGGCCTCGGTGACGGACGCCGGTGCCTGCGTGTCGGCGGCGGGAGCCACGGACTCGGCCGATGCGGCGGACCCGGCCGAAGCGGCGGCGTCGGTCGCGTCGGTACGGGCCTCCGCGGCGGCCTCGGCCTGGGCCGAAGCGTCGGCGGGCCGGGCCTCGGCGCTCGGGGCCTCGGGGGCCTGCGGCTCGGCGGCGGGCCGGGCGTCTTCGGGCGTCGGCGGCACGCCGTCAGGCAGGGCCCGCACGTCGTCGGCGGCCGTGCTCACGGGCTCGGGAGCCGCCTGGGCCGGAATCTCGACGGCGATGGCGTCGGGGGCCGTGGCCTGCGGGTCCTGGATCACGGGAGCGGTGGACTGGGACGGGACGGCCGCGTCACCGGCGGCCGGCGCCTCCGGGGAGCCGTCCGCCGCCGGGGCGGGGGCCTGCTCCTCGGGTTCGGCGGCGTCCTGCGCCTGCGGCACCGCGGGGGCCGGGACGGGAGCCTGCGGCGCGTCCGCGCCGGTCTCCTCGCCCGCCTGGGGTGCGGCGGCCACGGACGGCTCCGTGCCGGTCGGGGTGTCCGGAGCCTGCGGCTCGGTCACCGGAGGTGCGGTGGGGGCCGGGGCCCCGTCTTGTACGGGATTGACGACTACGGGGTGCTCGGCCACTACGTTCTCGGTTACCAGGTTCTCAACTACGGGGTCGGTCAAGGGGGTGACGGGCGCGGCGGCGTCCGTCACGGACGGCTCGGGCATGGATCGCCCGTCCGCCGAAGGGGTCTGGCCCTCTTGGGCCACGGGCGCCGGGGTCGGCGGGGCCGCAGGGTCCTGGGGCTCGGGGCTCGGGGCCACGGACTCCTCGGCGGATTCCTGGGGCGGAGCGCTCTGAGCGGCGGTGTCCTGGGATTCGTGCGGTTCCCTCGGGTCGTCGGCCGGGGCCACGGTGGCCGAGGTCCCGGTCGCCGGCGGGCCCGCGTCGGCCGCCGTCTCCGCGGGGCCGGTGGCCGCCTCGGCGGCGGCCACGGGGGGTTCGTACGCCGCCTCGGGCGCGGTCTGGGCGGTCACCGGACCGGAAACGGTCTCGCCCGCATCGCCGTCCGGCATCGACGCCGCCTCGGGCGCCCTCTCCGACGACGGCCGCGCGGGGTTCCCGGCCTCCTCGGCGGGACCGGACGGACGGGTGGAGCCGGGCAGGCCGGTGCCGTCGGCGACCGCCTCTTCGGTGGAGGCGGAAGGTGACGCGTCGGCAGGCGCGGCATCCGCCACGGGACCCGCAGGCTCCCCGGAAGAGGAGGGGGCCGAGGCGTCCGGGGACACGGACTCGTCGGCAGCGTCGGCCTCGGCCACCGGACCGGAATCGGCCACGGAGCCGCTCTCGGCCACCGGACCGGACTCGGCCACGTCACCGCCCGGCAGCGACGCCTCGTCGGGCGCCGATGCGGCGTCAGCAGGCGCAGATACGGCGTCAGTAGGCACCGGCACGGCACCGGAAACCTGCTCGCCCCCCGGAACCAGCGGTCCAACGGATGTCGGCGCATCCACGGAAGCCAAAGCCTCTCCGGAGGCCGAAGCCTCCCCGGAGGCCGGAAGGCCGGGCGCGACCACGGCGCCGTCAGTGCCCGGAACGTCCTCGGACACGGCCGCGCCCTCAGACGCCGGGGATTCCCCCGCGTCCGGCTCGGCGGCGACCGGCGTCCCTTCGGGTCCCCCGGCCACCTCGGACGACGGTTCCTCCCCCGCCGCAGGACGCGGCGCCGGAAGCCGGACCACACCCTCCGGGCCGTCCCCGGTCACGGGCACACCGGCGCCCGGCTCCCCCACCTCGGGCGCGACGAGCCCGGAATCGGGGACAGCGAGCCCGGAATCGGATGCGGCGGATGCTGCATCGGGCGCGACGAGCCCGTTCTCGGACGCGACGAACGCGGCGCCCTGCTCACCGGCCTCCGGCACCTGCTGCTCGGAAGCGCCCACCTGCTCGGAAGCGCCGGCGCCGGCACCTTCAGCACCGTCCGAAGCATCAGAAGCAGAAGCCTCCGCCCCGTCAGCAGCACCGGGCGCACCGGCCGTAGCACCAGGTCCGCCGGCCGCATCGCCCGACACGTCCTCCCCCGCCGCGGCGCCCGGCTGGGCCCCGTCCACCGGAGTCGACGCGTCGGCAACGACCGCAGGCGCCCCCGACTCAGGCTCAGCCCCAGAGGCCCCAGGGATTCCAGAGGCCCCAGGGATTCCAGAGGTTCCAGAAGCCCCAGAGGCCCCAGACGCCCCGGACGCCTCCGCGCCCGCCTCCACCGTCTCCTCGACCGGGAACAGATCCCCCGTCACCTGAGACAGATCGAGCACCTGAGACGCATCAGACTGGGCCCCCATCGGCGCCCCGTCCGAAACCGGAACCCCGGATTCGCCCTCCAGTTCGGACGCAGGCCCTTCCCCGGAGCCCGCGGCAGCGTCCGGCCCCACCGGCACGGCAGACGGCCCGGCATCAGCCGCGCCCGCCACCGAGGGCGCGGCGCCCTGCCAGGCGCCGGCGCCCCCCTGCGCGGGGATCTCGCCCAACTGCGGACCGGGCAGCGGCGCGTCCGGCGCCCCGTAGGAAGGCGCGCCGTCGGCACGCGGCGCGTCGAGGTATTCGGGCCCGTTCGGGACGGGCTGAGTGAGCGGGGCGGCGGGGCGCGCGGCCGGGGCGGGGCCGCGGTCGGCCAGCGAGCGCACCACGCCGCCGGTCGGGTCCGGCACCGGCGGGCCCATGTGCAGGGGACGGCGCGGGGGCGGCGGGGCCTGCTCCGGCGCCGGGGGCGGCATGCGGACGCCACCGAGGTCGACGGAACCGGTGTCCCGGCCCCCGCTCTCGTGGTCACCGGCCTGAGGGGCCATCGGCTCGTACGGCGAAGCGCCGGGAGCCGACGCGCCCGGGGTGGACGTCCCGTACGGCGCGCCCGGTCCGGGCTGCGGCGCGGTCTGCCCCTGCTCGGTCGCGAACGGAGGCGGCGCGACGGCACGCCGCCGCCGGGCGCGGGGCCGCGGCTCCGCCGCCGCGTCAGGTCCGGCCGGGCCGGCGGGCGCGGGCGGGGCGGCCTCGTACGCGCCCCCCGGCGCAGACGGAACGGGCGGCTGACCGTACTGCGGCTGCCGCCCGTGCTGTGCCGGCTGCTCGCTCCACGCGCCCTGGGCGCCGGGCATCAGCAGCAGGTCGTCGTCGTCCGCGCCCAGTTCTCCGGAGTCGATGAGGAAGGCGTCCGTGCGGGGGCCCGGGGGCCTGCCCCGGCGGGATGTCGGTCCTCCGGGGTCGGCAGGGGAAGGAGCCGCCGCCGACCGCGGCTGCCCGGGATGTCCGCCCGCGTTCTCCGGCAGCCCCTCGTCCGGGATCTGGCCGGTGTCGGTCATGCGTACCCCTCGCCCATCGGTAGTGCTCCTTCCAACCGCTCGTGCGAAGCGCCCGACCTCGGCGCTTCTACCGCCTCAATAGCCGGAACGAGGGAACCCGCCTGGCGGCACGTCCGCCCGTGCGGGCCTCTCGTATGGCCAAGAACACGGTACTTTCCGGATATTGGCGTACGAAGCCGCACGCGGAACGGCGGCGCAACGATCCGCCAGCCTACATGCCGCAGAGTGCCGACCCGGTCACGGGTGGGGAACTCGGTAGCCGCTCAGCAGGAAGACGACGGAGCGCTCCCGTTCGACCCAGGCGGAGGTGTCCAGGTCCACCGACTGGAGCAGCACGCACTCGACCTCGTACCCGCCCTCGGCCAGCACCCGGCCGAACGTCTCGGCCTCGTCGCGGGTCCCGGCGTGCGTGACGATGCGCTCCGGGCGGCGGGCCGCGCAGGCGGCGAGCACCGCCGTGCCCCCTCCCCCGACCCGGACGACATCCGGTTCGGGAAGGTCCTCCAGCACCTGGGGCGCCCGGCCGTGCACGACCTGGAGCTGGACGCCGTAGCGCCGGGCCACCGCCGTGGTGCGCCCGCACGCGTCCGGATCCTGGTCGACGGCGATCACCGCGGCGCCGAACCGCGCGGCCTCCACGGCGGCGGCGCCGCTGCCCGCGCCAATGTCCCACAGGAGGTCGCCCACGCGGGGGCCGAGGCGAGCCAGTTGGGCGCTGCGGAGCTGGTCGGACTCGCCCTCCCCGAGGCCGCCGCCGTACGCCTGGCCTGGCAGGCCCCAGCCGCGCGGCGCGGCCGGGTGGCCCGCCTCGCGTCCGGCGATCCAGCCGCCGTCCTGGGCGGTGGTGGCGGCCGTGCCGCCCACGACGATGACGACGTTGGGGTCGCGCCAGACGTGGTCGGCGGCCCGGTCGCTGGTCAGCACCGACACCTGCTCGCGGTCGGTGCCCAGGGCCTCGCAGATGACGAAGGTGCGGTGCACCCCGCGCAGCATGAGGGCGAGTTCGGTCGGGCCGGCGCCGGGGGAGGTGAGCACCGCGACCTTGGGGTAGGCGCGGCAGACGTTCACCGCGCGCCGCAGGTCCCGGCTGTGCGCGACGACGACCTGCGCGTCGTCCCAGGGCATCCCGGCGCGGGCGAACGCCGCGGCGACCGAGGAGACGGCGGGCACCACCTCCACCTCCAGGCCGTATTCGGGGGCGCGCAGCGTGCGGACGACGCCGAAGAACCCGGGGTCGCCGTCGGCGAGGACGACGGCCGAGCCGCGGTGGCGGGCTATTCGGCGGGCGGCCAGGGCCATGCTGCCCAGGCGGATCACCTCGGCGCCGGGGGGCACGGCGGCGAGGGCGAGGTGGTGGGCGGCGCCGGCCACGAGCGTGGCCGCGCCGAGGGCGGAGCGGGCGGCGGCGGTCAGTGGCGAGCCGTCCCAGCCGATCACCGTGACCCGGTCGGCCATCGTCGTCTGTCTCCTGGCGCTGTGAGGGGTGGGCTTGCGGACGCGGTGGAGCCCGCGCGCCCGGTCCGGGCGCGCGTGTGGAGGCGGTCGTGGCCCGGGCGCGGACGCGCCGCGGTCCGGGGACGGGCGCGGACGGGGGAACGGTGGGGTGTCCCCGTCGTCCGCGCCCGCGAAGCGGTGGTGCGACGGTGCTGTTCCCGACGCGCGCACCGGAGGAACGGCGTGGTCCCCGGCGCGCGGACGTGCGCAGCGGTGCGGTGTTCCCCCGTGCGCGCGCGAGGAACGGCGCTGTTCCAGACGTACGGACGGGCGGTGCGGTTCCGCTCCGGGCGTCCGGGCGCGGCGGGCGGCCCCGGTCCGGGGGTGCGGACGCGGGACGGCTCCGGTCCGGACGTGCGGCGGGCCGGGACCGAGGTTACCCCGAGAGGTCCAGACCACGGCGGGGCGGGCGGTGCTTCAGCGCCATTCCGGATAGGCGAACCCGTTGGCGTCGACCATCCGCTCCGGCCCTCCGTCCAGGTCCTCCGGCAGCAGGCTCCACACGATCAGGTCGGTGCGGATGTCGGTCCAGTGGCCGTCCTCGGTGCGGCTGCGCGCTATCCAGGCGTTGCGCAGCACCCCCTCGCTGACGCAGCCGACCTTCTGGGCCACCTGCTGGGCGGCGGTGTTGCCGGCGGCGGTGCGCAGTTCCAGGCGTTCGAACTCCTGGTCGTGGAAGAGCCACTGGGCGACCGCGAACAGCGACTCGGAAGCGTACCCCTCGCCGCGGGCCCACGGGGCGGTGACGCACCCGACCTCGGCGCTGCGCACCCGCCAGTCGGTGCGGTCGACGTGGACGCTGCCGACGAGCCGCTGGGTGAGGAACTCGTTGACGGCGAAGACGATGCCGCGCCCCTGGGAACGCACCGCGGCGGCCTTGCCCGTGGCCCACTCCAGGGCATCGGCGGTGGTGTAGGGGTGCGGGGCGGTGGTCCAGGCCGTGATGAGCTCGTCGTTCATCATGTCGGCCAGCGCGGGGACGTCCGTCTCGTCGAACGGGCGCAGCACCAACCGGTCCGTGCTGATGGAGATGTCCGGAAAGGTGGATGTCATGCCGCTGTCCCAACGCCGTCGACCGTAGTAATCCGGGAAGTTCCGGAATAATGCGGGAAGTTCCGGTCTGTCTTGACCGTCTTGAGTGCACAAGCATGCAGCATCCGCCCACGGGTGTGCCACGCGCATGGCCGGGGGGCGGATGGGGCGTGTGGTTCCGGACGGGGACCGACACATACGCGCCAGGTACGCGGCGGCCCCGGCCGCGGGGGATCCGCGGCCGGGGCCGTGCCGTGCCGTCCGTGCGAACGGAACGCCGTGCGTATGCCGAGCTACCGGACGGCCGGGAAACCGGGCGGGAACGGGACCCCGAGCGGGCGCCGCTCCCCGGTCGTCGGCTCTCCGTCGGCTCTGCGTCAGCTCTTGACCGGACCGAAGGCCGGGATGACCGACCCGTCGCCGTACTTGTCCTGAATGAACTTCTTGACCTCGTCGGAGTTGAGCAACTTCGCCAGCTTCTTGACCCGCGGGTCGTTCTCGTTGCCCTTCTTGACGGCGAGGAAGTTGGCGTACGGGTTGCCCTCCGCCTTCTCCAGGGCGAGGGCGTCCTTGGAGGGCTTGAGCTTGGCGTTGATGGCGAAATTGCCGTTGACGACCGCGGCGGCCACGTCGTCGAGGCGCGGGGCGATCTGGGCCGCCTCCAGCTCGGTGAGCTTGATGCCCTTGGCGTCCTTGACGTCGGAGAGCGTGGCGGCGGAGCCCACGCCGTCCTTGAGCGTGATCACGCCGTTGTCGGCGAGCAGCTTGAGGGCGCGGCCCTCGTTGGAGGCGTCGTTGGGGACGGAGACCGTGTCGCCGGACTTCAGCTCGGAGAGCTTGCCGATCTTCTTCGAGTACAGGCCCAGCGGCTCGATGGCGACGTTGACCACCGGCACGATGTGCGAGCCGTGCTCCTTGTTGTACTGGTCCAGGAAGGGCTTGTGCTGGAAGAAGTTGGCGTCGACCTCGCCGTCCTCGGTGACGCGGTTGGGCTGGGTGTAGTCGCCGAACGTCCTCACGTCCAGCTTGAGCCCTTCCTTGGGCGCCAGTTCCTTCTTGATGTAGTCGAGGATGACGGCGTGCGGGACGGGGCTGGCCGCGACGGCGAGCGGGGCGTTCTTGTCGTCCTTCTTGTCGCCGGCGGACACGTCGGAGGGGGCGCTGCACGCGGACGCGCCGAGGGACACGGCGACGGCGGCGGCGACGGCCACGGAGATCTTGCTGAGGGTACGCACGAAGAGTGCCTTTCTTGTTCGCACGATTGATCACTGTTCAGTGATGCGCCCGGCAAAGGGTCCGGGCTCGTGGTGCTTTTCGGGGTCCGGGCGGTCGCGGCCCCGCCGGGGCCGGGTCCGCCCGGGGTCAGGCGGCCTCGGTCAGGGCCTCGGCCTCCTTCTTGGGGGCGCGCCGCAGGCCGACCCGCAGCGTCGAGGGGGCCCGGGTGCCGCGGCCGGCCAGCCGCCGCACGATCAGGTCGCCGATGAGCTGGACGAGGGTGACCAGGAGGATGAGCAGGACGACGGTGACGGCCATCAGCCCGGTCTCGTACCGCTGGTAGCCGTAGGTGTAGGCCAGGTCGCCCAGGCCCTTGCCGCCGACCGCGCCGGCGATGGCCGAGTAGCCGATGACCGTGATCACGGTGGTGGTGACGGCGGCGACCAGCGCGGGCAGCGCCTGCGGCAGCAGCACCTTGAAGATCACCGTCCAGGTGCCGCCGCCCATCGCCTGCGCGGCCTCGACCAGCCCGCGGTCCACCTCCCGCAGCGCCGCCTCCACCAGGCGGGCGAAGAAGGGGATGGCGCCGATCGCCAGCGGCACCACGGCGCCCGTGGGGCCGATGGAGACGCCGACCAGCATCCGCGTGAACGGGATCAGGACGACCATCAGGATCAGGAACGGGAAGGAGCGGACGACGTTCACCACGGCGCCCACGACCTTGTTCACCACGACGTTCTGGAGCAGCCCGCCGCGGTCGGTGAGGTTGAGCAGCACGCCGAGCGGGATGCCCAGCAGGACCGCGTAGAAGGTCGCCCAGCCCACCATGAAGAGGGTGTCGAGGGTGTTCGTGTACAGCAGGGGCTGCATCTCGGACCAGGTCACCGGGCACCTTCCTTCCGGAGCGCGGACGTGGCGTCGGCCGCGGCGGCGCCGTCCGCGCCTCCCACGATCTCCACCTGGAGCCCCTGCTCGCGCAGGAAGCCGATCGGGACGACGTTCTCCTCGAACCGGCCGGGCAGCTCGATGCGCATCCGGCCGATCTGCCTGCCGCCCACGGTGTCCATGGCGGCGCCGAGGATCGAGATGTCGACGTTGTAGGTACGGGACAGCTCGGAGATCACCGGGCGGGTCGCGGCCTCGCCGTGGAAGGTGACGTCCACGACCGTGCGGTCCGGCGCGGAGGCCTCGCCGCCGACCGGGAACAGCTCCCGGGCCAGCTCGGAGCCGGGCGTGGCGAGGAGTTCGGCGACGGTGCCCTGTTCGACGACCCGGCCGCCCTTCATCAGCGCGGCGGAGTCGCAGATCGTCTTGACGACGTCCATCTCGTGCGTGATCAGCATGACGGTGAGGCCGAGCTGGCGGTTGAGGTCGCGCAGCAGGGTGAGGATGGAGCGGGTGGTCTCCGGGTCGAGCGCGCTGGTGGCCTCGTCGGAGAGCAGCACCTTCGGGTCGCCGGCCAGCGCGCGGGCGATGCCCACCCGCTGCTTCTGACCGCCGGAGAGCTGCCCGGGGTAGGACCCGGCCTTGTCGGCGAGCCCGACGAGGTCCAGCAGTTCCAGTGCCTTGCGGGACCGCTCGCGGCGGCCGACCTTCAGGATCTCCAGCGGCAGTTCGACGTTGTCCTGCACGGTGCGCGAGGACAGCAGGTTGAAGTGCTGGAAGACCATGCCGATGTGGCTGCGGGCGGCGCGCAGCGCGGCGTTGGCGCGCTGTCCCCGTCCCGCGAGCGCGGTGAGGTCCTGGCCGGCCACCGTCACGGTGCCGGAGGTGGGGCGTTCCAGGAGGTTCACGCAGCGGATGAGGGTGGACTTTCCGGCGCCGCTCTGTCCGATGACGCCGTACACCTCCCCCTCGCGGACGTGCAGATCGACGCCGTCCAGGGCGGTGACTTCACGGTCCCCTGAACGGTAGACCTTGGTCAGGCCCGTTGTGGTGATCACAGCAAATTCCGTCACGGTCGAGTGTCCGGCGGCTCTCCCACCGGACACGGGGCATTCTTAGCGGAGTGCGGCATGGGACGACCCGGGGGGCGCGGGGCCCGGCTTCGGGTTCCGGTGACGCGGGGCTGCCGGGCCGTGGCGGTTCCGTCGTAATCGGTGCGGCAACACGGCTCCTGGCGGCGCGGTCTCGCTTCGGGGCGCGAGGCTCCAGGCGGGGGCCCTCAGCGGTCACACATTCGACACATGCGACGAGCACCGGGCGTCATGTGCGCCTCGGTCGCGGGGGTGCGGCTGCTCGTCGTGGTCATGTTCGCAAGTAAACCAGACAGGTGCCCGAGCCGATCAACCCCGTCCGCATGTCGGACATACCCGACCGTTTGTCGGACGTTCCACCGGAACGCGCCCCGAAGGGCGGTCGATCTTGCCGGTTGCCCGTCCGGCCTGGGCGGATGCCGCGCTCCCTGCCCGCCGGGCGGAACGGGCCGGAGGCCGGGCGGCCGGGCGCGCTGTGGCCAACGCCACGGCGGAGGCGAGGGTAGCGGGCCGCCGTACGCGCGGGAGGGCGCGGGACACGGGGTCGCGCGCAATCGGCCGGTACGGGCCGATTAGAGTCGTCTCATGCCCCACAACCCCACTGCGCGCCGGCGCACCGCGCGGAGGTCCCGGTGATCGACGCCCTGACGGTCGCGGTCGGCGTGACCGCCCTCCTGCTGGCGGCCTGGTGCGGCTTCGCCGCGTACCGCGACGAGCCGACCAAGGACTGGCACTTCATCGGCATGGCCGTGGTGTCCGTCCTGGCCCTGGCGCAACTGGTGATCGGTCTGGTGCAGTTGGCGGGCGGCCGGTCGCCCGACGAGAGCACCGCGGTCTTCCTCGCCTACCTGATCGGCGCGGTCGCGTGCGTCCCCGCCACCGGCTTCATGTCGCTGTCGGAGCGGACGCGGTGGGGCTCGGTCACCGTCGCGGCGGGCGCCGTGGTGCTGGCCGTCCTGGAAGTGCGGCTGTACGACATCTGGGGAGGCGGCCATGGCTGAACCGACGACGAAGAAGGCCGCGGCCGTGCCCGCGGACCAGCCCCCCGCCCGGCGCTCGCTCGGCACCGGGCCCGGGCGGCTGCTGCTGACCCTGTACGGCGTCTTCACCGTCGCCGCCGCCTCGCGCGCCGCGTTCCAGATCATCGCCCAGTTCGACCGGGCCCCGCTGGCGTACGTCCTGTCGGCGGTCTCCGCGGTCGTCTACGGCTTCATCACCTTCTCGCTGGTGCGCGGCGGCGAGGGCGCCCGCCGGGCAGCGCTGGTGTGCTGCGCGCTGGAGCTGGTCGGGGTGCTGGGCGTGGGCACGTGGACGCTCGTGGAGCCGGCCGCGTTCGCCGACGCCACGGTCTGGTCCGACTTCGGCATGGGCTACCTCTTCATCCCGATCATCCTGCCGGTGACCGGGCTCCTGTGGCTGCGGAGCGCCCGGCGGGCCTGAACCGGTCGGTGCACGCGTGAGGGGCGGGCGGTCCATGGAGGACCGCCCGCCCCTTTGTCTGCGCTGTGTCCGTGCTTTTTCCGGCGAGCTGTTGTCCTTTGTCCTTACTTGCTTTCCGGTGCGCCGTCTGCCCTTTGTCCGTGCTTCACCCGTGTACGGGGGCGCTACACCCCGGCCACGTACGCCTGCTCCGCGATGTCCTTCTCCAGCGTGACCAGGCTGAGCCGGCGGCTGACCTGCTCGGTGCCGACCTCGGCGTACCCGTGGCTGCGGTACAGCCGCAGGTTGTGCTCGCTGCGGTGGCCGGAGGCCAGCCGGAAGCGCCGGGCGGACCGCTCGGTGGTCAGCCGCTCCTCGACGGCGGCCAGCAGCCGCCCGCCCAGGCCGTGCCGCTGCATCCGGGGGTGCACGATGAGCTTGTCGATGAGCGCCGTGCCCTCCGCGTCGACGGTGCCGCGGACGGACCCGACGACCTCCTCGCCGAGCCGGGCCACGACCACGCAGCCGTCGCTCAGTTCGGCGCGCAGGTCGTCGAGGGTCTGGACGAGCGGTTCGAGGCTGTAGTCGTCGTACAGCGCCGCCTCCGACTGGTAGCAGAGGTATTGGAGTTTGAGTATCTGCTCGGCGTCCTTGTCGGTCGCCGCCGAGATCGTCACGCTCATGCCCATGCGCGCTGGCCTCCCCTGTCGGTTCGGTGTGCCCGGGACGCGTGTGGGTCGAGGGTCGCGTCCGGACTGATTGCCCTGAGTGACGGAGGCATGGGTGGATGACCCCGTCACGGCTGACGTTCCTTATCCCCGTGGTGCGGGGCGGCAACCTCCGCCGTGAGCATTCTCGCGGGCACCCCCGGTGACGGGAACGGACCAGCCGCAAGCTCTTCTGTGACTTTCCCAACTCACATGAGTGCGGACGTACGGGGAAGCACGGCCCGTGACGACGGCCGACGGGCCCGGGCCGCGCGGCCCGGGCCCGTACGGGAAGCGATCTAGCGGCGCCGGAACTCCTCGGCCGCCAGCAGCGCGGTGTCCGGGTTGTCGGAGAACAGCCCGTCGATGCCGGTCGCCAGGCACGCCCGGTAGTAGCCGAGCGCGTCGCCGTAGGCGGCCGGGTCGGTGCCGCGGCGGAAGTCCACCGGCAGGAACGTGTTCTCGTTGCGGCCCGTGTACGGGTGCAGCACCAGCCCGGCGGCGTGCGCGTCCCGGACGACCGAGGTGGGCTTGCCGAGCCTGCCGTCCTTGTCCCGCGGGATGATCACGCTCAGGTCCGGGCCGATGCCCTCGGCGAAGTCCGCGATCCAGGCCAGGCCGCGCGGGCTCACCAGGTCGGCGACGGTCCGCCGGTCGCCCGCCTCGGTGAAGTCCCAGGGCCGGTCCTTCAGCCCGCCCAGCAGGACGACCTTGGGGCAGTCCACCAGCCGTCCCAGCCGCCGGATGCTGCCCGGCTCGAAGGACTGCAGGAAGTTCGGCGCGTTCTTCCGGTGCCGGCCGTACGCGCGCAGCAGCCGGGCCAGCCGCTCTTCGAGGCCGAGCCCCAGGGAGCGGAAGTAGGAGGGGTGCTTGGTCTCGATGTGCAGCCAGATACGGCGCCCGCGCCGGCGGCCCTCGCGCTCGGCCCACTGGAGGACCTCTTCGAAGGTGGGTATCGCCCAGTGGCCGTCGTAGAGGGTGTTGTGCTGGCGGGTGCCGGGGATTCGCTCCTTGGCCCGCAGGGTCTTCAGCTCGGCGAGCGTGAAGTCCTCGGTGAACCAGCCGGTCAGCTTGTCGCCGTCGACGGTCTTGGTGGTCTTGCGGCCGGCGAACTCGGGGTGGTCGGCGACGTCGGTGGTGGCGGTGATGTCGTTCTCGTGCCGGCAGACCAGGTGCCCGTCCTTGGTGGGGACGAGGTCCTGCTCGATGACGTCCGCGCCCATGTCCAGCGCGAGCTGGTAGGAGCCGAGGGTGTGCTCGGGCCGGTAGCCGCTGGCCCCGCGGTGGCCGACGATCAGCGGGACGGGCAGCCCGTCGCGCCCGCTGTGACCATGCTCACGGCTCCGGGCGGGGGCGGCGCCCGCCGGCCCGGCCGCGCCGAGCACCGCCGCGCTCGCGCCGAGCGCCGCCGCTCCCAACACCATCCGTCGACCTGGCCGCTGACCTGCGTTCATACCGCGCTCCTCGCTCCTGGTGCCGGACGCCGGGGTGGCGTCGTACGGCTTCGGAGAACCGTCCGAAAACTGTCCGGCACCTGTCAATGGGGACGTGGCAGATCGTAGGCACGTACATCTTTCGCACCGGGGACGTGCCACGGAACGTGGAGGAAACACACGTCAACTCTGCGTATCGAGCCTGTGAACCCGATGTGCGATCGCCGGTGACCCGCGAGTATCGTCCTCAGCTGCGCGTCCGTGGCGAACACACTTTCCCGCACCTGCGTGCTGATCACCCACGACCGGAGGACCCTTTGTCCCGCATTCTGCTCAAGGCGATTCTCGGATTCGTCATGCGTGTCCTGTTCCGCCCAAAGGTGGAGGGACTGGAGCGCATCCCGGAGAGCGGACCGGTGATCCTGGCCGGCAACCACGTCACGTTCATCGACTCGCTGTTCCTGACGCTGGTGGTCAAGCGGCACGTCGTCTACATCGGCAAGGACGAGTACGTCACCGGCAAGGGCCTCAAGGGCCGGCTGATGGCCTGGTTCTTCCGCACCTCCGGCATGGTCCCGGTGGACCGCGACGGCGGTCACGGCGGCGTCGCCGCCCTCATGACGGGCCGCCGCATCCTGGAGGAGGGCAAGGCCTTCGGCATCTACCCGGAGGGCACCCGCTCCCCCGACGGCCGCCTGTACCGCGGGCGCACCGGCATCGCCCGGCTCGCCCTGATGACCGGCGCGCCGGTCGTCCCGTTCGCCATGATCGGCACCGACAAGGTGCAGCCGGGCGGCAAGGGCATGCCCCGCGTGGCCCCGGTGACCATCCGCTTCGGCGAGCCGCTGGACTTCGCCCGCTACGACGGCATGGACCGGGACCGCTACGTCCTGCGCGCCGTCACCGACGAGGTCATGAGCCACGTCATGGACCTGTCCGGCCAGGAGTACGTCGACATGTACGCCACCAAGGCGAAGGCCGCCTGACCAGGCCGCACGCAACGGGGGACACGGACGAGGGGCCCTGCTCGCGCCATGCGGGCGGGGCCCCGCTTCGTTGTCGCCGTCCGCACCCGGTCTCGTCCGCCCTCAGCGCGGGGCCCCGCTTCGTCCTCGCCGTCCGGGCCCGGTCTCGTCCGCCCTCAGCACGGAATGACGAACCCGTCCGGCCCCTCGCGCCCCGCGGCGGCCCGCACCGCCGCCTCGCCGCGCGGCAGCGGGCTGCCGTCCCGGTGCCGCGGCACGGGTGGGACGGTGACCTTCCCGACGACGGCCCGCGGGGCGGCGGCGTTCGCGACCGTGACCCGGTTCAGCGGGGTGGGCGTGAGGCGGCCGTGGGCGCGGACGAAGGCCACGAAGCTCTCGAAGTCCCGGGTGTGCCGCACCGGCTCCCGGCCCCCGGCCAGCGCGGGGAACCCGTCCTTGTCGATCAGGGTGTGCGAGGGCGCCGCGATCCGGTACGAGCGCCGCGGGTCCAGGGGGCGGCCGTTGATCCACACGTCGGCGGGCGCCACCCGGTCGCCGGCCGGGCCGGTGGCGTCGAAGCGGTAGCGGACGTTGTGGGAGACGGCCAGCGGCGCGTACCGCAGGCCGCCGTGTTCCGAGACGTACCACTGCTGCTCCAGCGCGTCGTGGATCTGCTGCCCGGTGACGGTGACCGTGACGATGGGCGCGCCGTAGCCGACGGCGTTCCAGGCGTGCCCGAAGGTGATCACGCCGCCGGACGGCTCGTCGTACAGCAGGTCCCCGGCGATCAGGGCCTGCCCGGTGCGCGGCGCGACGGCGACGACGGCGAGCTCGGCGGGGACGTTGCGGTGCGGGTTGGCGTCGTTCATGGGCCCGAGGTGCCGCCGCCCGGCCCACAGGGCCCAGTCGGCGGCCAGGTTGCCCATGGTGCTCTGCCCCGCGGCGTCGCGGGCGCGGGTGAAGGAGGCGCTCTGCGTGCCGATGCGCGACCGGCCGCGCCGGGCCGCGTAGCCCTTCCAGTAGGCGACCGTCTCGGCGAGCTCGGGGTCCGGGGTCACGTCGCGGGTGTTGGGGTGGTTGACGGACGTGGTCAGCTCGCGGACGACGGCGCCGGTGCGGGGGTCCAGCCGCAGGTTGATCTCGTTGACGAGCTGGCCGTAGCAGCCCGCCTCGACGAAGGGCCGGGGGACGCCCTTGGGGTCCGGCACCATCATGTTGAAGGAGCAGTGCCAGTGGCCGGTGACGATGGCGTCGATGTCCGGGGA
Organism: Streptomyces sp. NPDC003077; assembly: GCF_040611095.1. NCBI lineage: Bacteria > Bacillati > Actinomycetota > Actinomycetes > Kitasatosporales > Streptomycetaceae > Streptomyces > Streptomyces sp. NPDC003077. The sequence goes on from NZ_JBEXNM010000008.1 coordinate 151,064, forward strand.
GGCCCGCAGCGCCAGGTCGTAGGCGGGCCCGGCGGGGTTGCTGCCGCTGTCGAAGTCGCCGCCGGCCACCGCCCCGTCGTGCATGCTCAGCACGATCGCCCGCACGCCGCGCGCCTTGAGCTCGGCGGCGCACCGGTTGGCGGTGGCCAGCTCCTCCTTGGAGGCCAGGCCCGGCTGGTAGGAGGCGGGGAACCCCTCGGTGCCGATGGCGGTCAGGTGGATGAAGCCGATGGGCAGCCGGCGGCCCTTGCCGGTCTTGACGTACTCGATGTTGTACGCGGGCAGGACGCGGCGGCCGGAGCCGGTCCGCACGATGTTGGCGCTGTAGAAGGGGAAGTCGGCGCCGTGGAAGCGGCGGCCCCGGGAGTCCGGGAAGGAGTCGTCCCGGCCCGCCACGGGGAAGGGCACGCCGTCCTCCATGTGCGCGGTCAGGAAGGCGGGCGACTTGTCGAACTCGTGGTTGCCCGCGGACGCGAAGTCCAGGCCCATCCGGTTGAGCGCCTCGATGGTGGGCTCGTCGGCGAAGGCGGCGGCGTCGAACTCCCAGCCGGAGAAGAGGTCGCCGGGCGCGAAGAAGAAGGAGTGCGCCCGCCCGGCCCGCAGCCGTTTCAGGTGGGCCGCCATGTAGGCGACGCCGCCGACGGTGTACCTGCGGCCGGCGCTGGTGACGACGGCGTTGTCACCGGGCGCCGCCTGGAGGTATCCGTGCAGGTCGGTGATGCTCAGGAGCTGCACGTCCACGTATTCGCGGGCGGTCGCGGCGTCCCGCGCGTGCCCGGTGGCGAAGGCGGGGCCGCCGACCGCCGCCGTGGTGGCGAGCGCCCCCGCCGCCGTGAAGAAGCTCCGTCTGCCGATCCCGCCGCCTGATGCCACTGTCTTCGCTCTCCTGGGGGTAGGGGGCCCAGGCGCCGCGGAGCCGATCCTCAGCGGGAACGGACGGGAGCGCGTCCCGTCCGTTCACCGGCCCCGGCGCCCGCGCGCCTCGTGGGTGTCCCGCCGGACCGCCGGGTCAGGGGCGGTCCCGCGGGGTGTCACCGGTCACAGGTGTCGCGTCGAAGTGTCTCCGCGGGCGGGCCGCGGGATCGTTTTTTCGGATTCGCCGGAGTGTCCGGGTCACGGATGCTCGGCGGGACTGTCCTCCAGCCTCTGGCCGCGCAGCAGGAACCAGGCCGCCGCCGAGGCCGCCAGCAGCACCGCGGCGCCCACCAGGGCGGCGGTGTCCAGACCGCTGACGAAGGAGTCCTGGGCCGCCTGGAGCAGCCGCGCGCCGGCGTCCGGCGTCAGCGTGCCCGCCGCGTCCACGGCGCCGCCCAGGGACTCCCGCGCCGCGTTCGCGGCCGGCTCCGGTACGCCGGGGGGCGTGCCGAAGCCGCGGTAGATGCCCGTGACCACGGAGCCCAGCAGCGCGATCCCCAGCGCCGCGCCCAGTTCGTAGGCGGTCTCCGAGACCGCGGAGGCGGCGCCCGCCTGCTCCTTGGGGACGCTGGAGAGGATGACGTCGGCGGTGACGGTGAACGCGAACCCGGCGCCGATGCCCACGGCGAACAGGATCGTGCCGAGTACCAGGACGCTGGTGTCCTGCCCCAGCCCCATGCAGGAGGCCAGCGCGAGCCCGACGATCGCCAGCCCGCCCGCCACCACCACGCGCACCGACAGCCGGCGGGCGACGTACCCGGCGGCCAGGCCGGCGCCGACGGCGCCCACCGCGGCCGGGAGCTCGGTCAGGCCGGCGTTCAGCGGCGACCGCATCTGCACCATCTGGAGGAACTGCGACAGGAAGAAGACCAGCCCGGACAGGCCCAGGATGGTCAGCAGGTCGGCCAGCACCGCGCCGGAGAACCCGCGGTTGCGGAACAGCGCCATGTCCAGCAGCGGCGTCGCCAGCCGCTGCTGCCGCCGGGCGAAGACGACCAGCGCGAGGACGCCCACCAGCCCGGCGGCCACCACGTCCCACCGGAAGCCGTGCACCGCGGCCTCCTTGACCGCGTAGACCACGCCGACGACCCCGATCAGCGACAGCCCGACGCTGGGCAGGTCCCACGGCCCCGGATTCGGGTTGCGGGACTCCGGCAGCACCTTGATGCCGACGAGCACCAGCACCGCCATCACCGGCAGGTTGATCAGGAAGACCGACCCCCACCAGAAATGGCCCAGCAGGAATCCGCCGAGCACCGGGCCGACCGCCGCGCCCGCCGAGGCCATCGCGCCCCAGATGCCGACCGCCAGGCTGCGTTCCCTGGGGTCGTGGAAGAGGTTGCGGATCAGGGCGAGGGTGGAGGGCATCAGCGTCGCGCCCGCCACGCCCAGCAGCGCCCGCGCCACGATCATCATGGCCGAGCTGCTCGCGTAGGCGGCGAGCACCGACAGCGCGCCGAACGCGACCGAGCCGCTGAGCAGCAGCTTCTTCCGGCCGATCCGGTCGCCGAGGCTGCCCATGGACACCAGCAGACCGGCGATGACGAAGGAGTAGACGTCGCCGATCCACAGCAACTGGGTGCCGGTGGGCTTCAGGTCCTCGCTCAGGAACGGGGTGGCCAGGCCGAGCACCGTGGCGTCCACCCCGACGAGCAGGACGGCGAGCACCAGCACGGCGAGCGCGAGCCAGCGCCCGGGGCGGGGTGGTTCCACCCGGTCCACGACGGACGCGCCGGCCCCGCCGGCCGCGCCGGTTCCTATCGTCTCGCTCATTTCTCCATGCTCCGTCGGATGCCGCCGAGCAGCAGCTCGGCGATCGAATGGGTGAGCTCCCTGCGGGCCAGCCGCCCTTCGAGCACGGCCCAGGCGCCCGCCCCGATCAGGCCGTAGAGCGCCTCCGTCAGCCACACGTGGCTCAGGTCGATGCGGAAGACGCCCTCCTCCTGGCCCCGGCGGAAGAGCGCGTGGATCCGTCTGTCCAGCCGCGCCCAGCCCTCGTTGACCTGCTCGCCCTCGAAGAGCTGGTTCTCGGTGTAGAGGAACGCCAGGAACTTGAAGACGGGCTCCGCCTCGGCGAGCAGCCGGCGCAGCGCCTCCTCCGGGTCGCCCTCGTCCAGCCGGGCCGCGTCCATGGCCCGCTCGAACTGCCGGATGCCGAGTTCCTCCAGCGCCCGTACGAGCGCGTCGCGCCCGGCAAAGTGGCGGTGCAGCGTCGCCCGGCTGATACCGGCCGCCCGCGCGATCTCGTCCATGGAAGCGGTCGCCTTACGGGTGAGCAGGGCGGCGGCCTCCTTCAGTACCTGTTCTCGGTCGACAGCCATGAGACAGAGACTAACCGAATGAGACATCATTGTCTCAAGCGAATTACGTGCGTCTCACACGGCAGGTCGATGCCCCCGCCGTTCGCCACCTGCTGGACGCCTCGCCTCCCCCGCACCCGCCCGGACGCACCCTCCGACGCCAACGTTCGCCAATCACCCGCCGACCGGTCACCGCCGCCCGGACACCACAGCGAGGGCCCTCCCCCAGTGATCACCTCACCGGAAGAGGGCCCTCGCCCACTCACCCGTGGCAGCCGGCGCCGAACCCCGGCCGCCCCGAGTCACCGCTTCACCCGGGTTACCGCTTCGCCTGCGCCCACTCCCGCTGCACCGCCAGGTCGGCCTTCACCTCGGCCAGCTGGACGGCCACCGCGGACGGCGCAGTGCCGCCGCGCCCGCTGCGCGCGGCCAGCGCGCCGGGGACGTTGAGGACCGTGCGGACCTCCGGGGTCAGGTGCTCCGAGATGGCGGCGAACTGCTCGTCCGTCAGCTCCTCCAGCTCGATCCCGCGCGCCTCGCACTCCTTGACGCACTCCCCCGCGACCTCGTGCGCGACCCGGAACGGCACACCCCGCTTGACCAGCCACTCCGCGATGTCGGTGGCCAGCGAGAACCCGGCCGGGGCCAGCTCCTCCATACGCTCCCGGTTGACCGTCAGGGTGGCCATCATGCCGGTGAACGCGGGCAGCAGGATCTCCAGCTGGTCGCAGGAGTCGAAGACCGGCTCCTTGTCCTCCTGGAGGTCCCGGTTGTAGGCCAGCGGCAGCGCCTTGAGCGTGGCCAGCAGGCCCGTCAGGTTGCCGATCAGCCGCCCGGACTTGCCGCGCGCCAGCTCGGCGATGTCCGGGTTCTTCTTCTGCGGCATGATCGACGAGCCGGTCGAGAAGGCGTCGTGCAGCGTCACGAAGGAGAACTCCTTCGTGTTCCAGATGATGATCTCCTCGGCGATCCGCGACAGGTCCACGCCGATCATGGCCGTGACGAAGGCGAACTCGGCGACGAAGTCGCGCGAGGCGGTCCCGTCGATGGAGTTGGCCGCGCTCCCGCCCTCGAACCCGAGATCAGCGGCGACCGCCTCCGGGTCCAGCCCGAGCGAGGAGCCCGCCAGCGCGCCCGACCCGTACGGCGAGACGGCGGTGCGCGCGTCCCACTGCCGCAGCCGCTCCGCGTTCCGCGACAGCGCCTGGACGTGGGCGAGCACGTGGTGCGCGAACAGCACCGGCTGCGCGTGCTGGAGGTGGGTGCGCCCCGGCATCGCCACGTCCGGGTGCGCCTCGGCCAGGCCCACCAGCGCGTCCTGGAGGTCGGTGAGCAGCCCGCCGATGATCCGGGCGTGGTCGCGCAGGTACATCCGGAACAGCGTGGCGACCTGGTCGTTGCGGGACCGGCCGGCCCGCAGCTTGCCGCCCAGCTCTGCGCCGAGCCGCTCCAGCAGCCCGCGCTCCAGCGCGGTGTGCACGTCCTCGTCCGCGACCGTGCCCACGAACGCGCCGGACTCCACGTCCGCCGCCAGCAGGTCCAGGCCCTCCAGCATCCGCGTCAGCTCGTCCGCCGTCAGCAGCCCGGCCTGGTGCAGGACGCGCGCGTGGGCGCGGGAGCCCGCGATGTCGTACGGCGCCAGCCGCCAGTCGAAGTGGACGGACGCCGAGAGTGCGGCGAGCGCCTGGGCGGGTCCGTCGGCGAACCGGCCGCCCCAGAGCCGGACGTCACCGCTGCTGCCGTTGCTCACTTGCTGCTCCTCAATGCCTACGTGCGGGGGTCTGCGTGCGGGTGGTGCGGGACCGCCTCCCTGCCACGGGACAGGGAGGCGGCGGTCGGGCGAACGGGGACGGGTCGGGCGAACGGCCCGCGGGGACCCGGGCGGGCGGCCCGGACGCGCGGGCGTTCCGGGGAACCCGCGCGGGCCGGGCCGCCGCCACCGGGCTCAGGCCAGGTCGCGCTTGGCCGCGATCTTGCTGGACAGGCCGAAGATCTCGATGAAGCCCTTGGAGAGCGACTGGTCGAAGGTGTCACCGGTGTCGTACGTCGCCAGGTCGAAGTCGTACAGCGACTGCTGGGACCGCCGGCCGGTGACGACCGCGCGACCGCCGTGCAGTGTCATCCGGATCTCGCCGGTGACGTGCTGGTTCGCCTCGTTGATGAAGCCGTCCAGCGCCCGCTTGAGCGGCGAGAACCACATGCCGTCGTAAACGAGCTCGCCCCAGCGCTGCTCCACCTGCCGCTTGAAGCGGGCCAGCTCGCGCTCGACGGTGACGTTCTCCAGCTCCTGGTGGGCGGTGATCAGCGCGATCGCGCCGGGCGCCTCGTAGACCTCGCGGGACTTGATGCCGACGAGGCGGTCCTCGACCATGTCGATCCGGCCGATGCCCTGGGCGCCGGCCCGCTCGTTGAGCTGCTGGACGGCCTGGAGCGGGGTGACCGGGACGCCGTCGATGGCGACCGGGACGCCCGCCTCGAAGGTGATGAGCACCTCGTCGGCCTCGCGCGGGGTGGCCGGGTTGGAGGTGTACTCGTACACGTCCTCGATCGGCGCGTTCCAGATGTCCTCCAGGAAGCCGGTCTCCACGGCCCGCCCGAAGACGTTCTGGTCGATGGAGTACGGGGACTTCTTGGTGGTGACGATCGGGAGGTTCTTGGCCTCGCAGAAGGCGATGGCCTTGTCCCGCGTCATGGCGTAGTCGCGCACCGGGGCGATGCAGTTCAGGTCGGGGGCGAGGGAGGAGATCCCGGCCTCGAAGCGGACCTGGTCGTTGCCCTTGCCGGTGCAGCCGTGGGCGACGGTGGTGGCGCCGTGCTTCTTGGCGGCGGCCACCAGGTGCTTGACGATCACCGGCCGGGACAGGGCGGAGACCAGCGGGTAGCGGTCCATGTAGAGGGCGTTGGCCTTGATCGCCGGGAGGCAGTACTCCTCGGCGAACTCGTCCCTGGCATCGGCGACCTCGGCCTCGACGGCCCCGCACGCCAGCGCGCGCTTGCGGATGACGTCCAGGTCCTCACCGCCCTGGCCGACATCCACGGCGACGGCGATGACCTCGGCGCCCGTCTCCTCGGCGATCCAGCCGATGGCGACGGAGGTGTCCAGGCCCCCCGAGTAGGCGAGTACGACGCGCTCGGTCACGGGTTTCTCCTTCGGGTGCATACGCTGTTGAGCATAAGTATGCAGTCGTCCGTATGGTTCGTCAATGGCGACGCGCAGATGGGGGAAGGGGGCGGGGCGAGGTCGTGTCCGGTCATGGCCCGGGGCGGGGAAGCGTCAGCCTCCGGCCGGCGCCTCCTCCGCACGGGACCGGGCGGGATCCGGGCCCGGGCCGATACGGGGAAGCCGTCAGCCCCCGGCCGCCGGGCCCTCGCCCAGGACCTCCGCCAGCACGGTGACGTGCCCGTGCGGGACGTCCTTCGTGGCGGTCAGCAGGGTCAGCGGACCGGCCGCCGCCCGTTCCCGCAGGTCGTCCAGGGCTTCCCGGGCCTGCGGGGCCGTCAGCTCCCGGCGGTAGCGCCGCGCGAATTCCTCGAACCGTTCGGTCTGGTGCCCGTACCAGCGGCGCAGCTCGTTGGAGGGCGCCACGTCCTTGCACCAGTGGTCGACCGCCGCGTCCGCCTTGGCCAGGCCGCGCGGCCACAGGCGGTCGACCAGCACGCGGGTGCCGTCCGCCGCCTCCGGCGGGTCGTACACGCGCCGTACGCGCGGGCCGGAGGGAGCGGCGGCGACGTCGGGATCCGGAGCCATGGGGGCATGGAAGCACGCGCGCGCCACGGGTCGGCGCAGCCGCCTCCGGCGCGCCGGATCCGCGCCGTGCGACCCCCCTCCGGAAGGCCCCGCGACCCCGTTCCGGGACCCGCTTTGGAATCCGGGGCCCGGACAGGGTATTTTTCTCTTGCACGCCCCGACCGGGTGAACACCGGTCGGTTCGGGCAACGGGACGTGGCGCAGCTTGGTAGCGCACTTGACTGGGGGTCAAGGGGTCGCAGGTTCAAATCCTGTCGTCCCGACTTGCGAAGTCGCAGGTCGAAGGCCGTGTCGGAGGTATCCGACACGGCCTTCCCGCGTTTTGTGGCCGGACGGAACCTGGTCCGTCATGGGTCTGATGTGCAGGGCGCGAGCGGTGGCCTCCGGGGCGCCGCTCCCCTCGTCCCCGGCCGCCGACGTGCCCCGCACCCGCGGGCGGTATCGTCTCGGCCGATCGGCGCCAAGGGTGATCACCTGCCTCGCACGTGCGTGTTCCCGCGCGGCGCCGACGTACCGAAGACGCGGTGACGAATACCGGGGCGCGCGGCGACCGCCCCTCATGTCCGGGAGGAAGCCGTTGAGCGAGCCCACGACCGACGGCCGGCGCCTGAAGGGCGAACGCCGCAAGCAGGAGCTCATCGAGGCCACGTTGCGGGTGGTCGCCCGGGACGGCGTCGCCGGTGTCAGCCACCGCGCCGTCTCCAGGGAGGCGGGCCAGCCGGCCACCGCCGCCGCCTACTACTTCAAGACCATCGACGACCTGCTGACCGCGGCCCTGACCGTCTGCATGGACGAGGACACCGAGCGGGTGCGCCGCATGGCGGCCGAGGCCGGCCGGGGCGACGGCGTGCGCCTCCTCGCCGAGCGCATGGCGCGGGTGGTGACGGCCGAGTCCGGCCACCTGCTCGCGGAGTACGAGCTCTTCCTGCTGGCCGCCCGCAGGAAGGAGTTGCGCGAGCCCACCGACCGGTGGATGGCCGCCCTGTCGGAGTTCGCCCGCTGCCACGTCCGGGACCCGGCCCGCGTCCAGGTCTTCGTCGGCGCCGTCGACGGTCTGCTGCTCCAGGCCCTGCTGACCGACACGCCACCCTCCGCGGACGCGTTCGAGGCCATGCTGCGGGAACTGCTGAAGTGACGGGCCGGGGGTGGCGGGCTACGCCACCCGCTCCCCCGCCCGGAACACCGCGACCGGCCGGTGGACGAGGGACGGATCGGCCAGCGGGTCCCCGGCCACCGCGATGACATCGGCGTCCAGGCCCGGGACCAGGCGGCCCTTGCGGGTGGCGAGGCCGCAGGCGCGGGCCGCCGTGGAGGTCGCCGCCCGCAGGGCCTCCACCGGCGTGAACCCGAAGCCGACCATCGCGGTCAGGCCGTACGGGTAGCTGCCGTGGGCCTTGACCGGGAAGATCCCCGAGTCGCTGCCGAGGGCCAGGGTGACCCCGGCGTTCTTCAGGGTGGCCAGACCGGCGGCCAGTGCGGGCAGGCGCCGGGCGATGTGGGCGGGCGGTGGCGGGCCGCCGGGCAGCGCGCCCAGCGTGAGGGAGGCGGTCACGCCGTCGCGGGCCATGGAGTCGATCACCCGGCGGTCGAAGTCCACGCCGTCCTCGGTGACGAAGAAGCAGTGCTCGATCATGTCGAACCCGGCCGCGACCGCCGCGGCGATCCCCGATGCCGCGTGCGCGTGCGCGGTGATCGGCAGGCCGTGCCGGTGGGCCTCGGCCACCATGGCGTGCAGTTCGGCCGGACCGTACTGGAGGCCGTACGGGTCCGAGCCCGGTGTGAGGTCGCCGCCGGTCACCATGACCTTGACCACGTCCACGCCCCGCTCGGCGCGCTCCCGGACCGCCGCCCGGACCCCGTCCTCCCCCTCCGCGATCCCGCCCAGGAACCAGCAGTGGCCGCGCGGCGTGGTCACCGGCGGCCCCGAGGCGAGGACCGTGGGCCCGGCCCCGGGGTGTTCGGCCGTCTCCTCCCGGAGCCGCAGCGCCAGGTATCCGCGGTCGCCCAGGTCCCGTACGGTCGTGACGCCCGCCGCCAGGGAGGCGCGCGCGGCCTCCCGCATCCGCTGGAGCAGCGTCGCCTCGTCGGCCCGCGTCAGCCGCCCCACCACGTCGTCACCGGCGTCGAAGGCGAGGTGGGTGTGGGTGTCGACGAAGCCGGGGAGCAGGGTGGCCTGCCCGAGGTCGAGCACGTCGACCCCGGGTTCCGGCTCTCCACCCGCCCGTACGGCCGCGATCCGGCCGTCCTCGATCAGCAGGAGCGGTCGTTCGACCAGCCCCGGTCCGATTCCGTCGAAGAGCCGTGCCGCACGCAGTGCCCGCACCGGACCTCCCTCGTCCGCCGTCCGTCACCGGCCCCTGGCCGACGGCAACCAGTACAGCGTCCGGACGGTGACGAGGCGAGCCCTGCGCGCCCGGAAACGCGCACCGGGCGAACGGAGCCGACCGCACGCGCGCTCCGAAGCGGCAGACGCTCCGAAGCCGCAGACGCTCCGAAGCCGCAGAGGCTCCCGCACGAAAGCCGGAGGGCCGGGAGGAGCCCCCGAGGAATCACGGGAGTCCTCCGCCGATTCCCGTACCCGGCCCTACCGCACCCTCACCGCGCCTTCTGCGCCAGCCGCAGCAGGTGGTCCGCCAGCGCCTGGCCGCCCGTCGGGGCGCGGCTGATCAGGAGGAGGGTGTCGTCGCCGGCGATGGTGCCCAGGATGTCGTGCAGTTCCGCCTGGTCGATGGCGGAGGCGAGGAACTGGGCGGCGCCGGGCGGGGTGCGCAGGACCACGAGGTTGGCGGACGCCTCGGCGGAGATGAGGAGCTCGCCGGACAGGCGGCGCATCCGCTCCTCCTTGGCGGACTCGCCCAGGGGCGCCCTGGGGGTGCGGTCCCCGCCCTCGCTCGGCACCGCGTAGATCAGCTCGCCGCCGGTATTGCGGATCTTCACCGCGCCCAGTTCGTCCAGGTCACGGGAGAGCGTCGCCTGCGTGACGGACAGGCCGTCGTCGGCGAGCAGCTTGGCGAGCTGGCTCTGGGAGCGGACCGGCTGCCGGTTGAGGATGTCCACGATCCGGCGGTGGCGGGCGGTGCGGGTCTGCGGTACGGCGGGGCCGCCGTGCACCGTCTCGTTGTCCTGCGCCTCGGTCATCGTTGTCGTCAGTCTCCGGATCGTCGGTCCCCGTGCGCCTCTTCGTAGGCGGCGTCCAGGACGGCGGGGAGCCTCCGGAGGAACGTATCCGCTTCACCGTCCGAGACGATCAGCGGCGGGGCGAGCCGGATGACGTCCGGCGCGACCGCGTTCACCAGGAGACCCGCGTCCTGAGCCGCCTGCTGCGCCCGCGGCGCGAGAGGCTTGGTCAAAACGATACCCAGGAGGAGGCCGAGCCCGCGGACCCGGCCGACCAGCGGGTGCCCGAGGGCCTCGATTCCGCCGCGCAGCCGTTCGCCGACCCGCTTGACGTGATCGAGGACGCCCTCGCCGGCCAGGGTGTCCAGGACGGCGAGCGCTCCCGCGCACACCACCGGGTTGCCACTGAACGTCGAACCATGCGCCCCGGGTGCCAGCAGCTCGGCCGCCGGCCCGAAGGCGAGGGTGGCGCCGATGGGCAGGCCGCCGCCGAGCCCCTTGGCGAGCGTGACGACGTCCGCCTCGACGCCCTGGGCCTGGGACTCCAGCCAGTGGCCGGTGCGGCCGATGCCGGTCTGGATCTCGTCCAGGACCAGGAGGGTGCCGGTCGCGCGGGTGATCTCCCGGGCGGCCCGGAGGTAGCCGTCCGGCGGAACGACGACGCCGCGCTCGCCCTGGACGGGCTCCAGGATCACGAAGGCGGTGTCGGTGGTGACGGCGGCGCGCAGCGCGTCCACGTCCCCGTACGGCACGTGCGTGACGTCCCCCGGGAGCGGCCGGAAGGGGTCCTGCTTGGCGGGCTGGCCGGTGAGGGCGAGCGCGCCCATGGTGCGGCCGTGGAAACCGCCGACCGTGGAGACGATGTGCGGGCGCCCGGTGAGCCGGCCGATCTTGAAGGCGGCCTCGTTGGCCTCGGCGCCGGAGTTGGAGAAGTAGACCCGGCCGGGGCGCCCGATCAGGGACAGCAGGCGTTCGGCGAGGGCGACGGTGGGCTCGGCGGTGAAGAGGTTGGAGACGTGCCCGAGGGTGGCGATCTGGTCGGAGACCGCGCGGACGACGGCGGGGTGCGCGTGGCCGAGCGCGTTGACGGCGATGCCCCCGAGGAAGTCGAGGTACTCCTTGCCGTCGGCGTCCCAGACTTTGACGCCCTCGCCGCGGACGAGCGGGACGCGCGGGGTGCCGAAGTTGTGCATCATGGCGCCCTGCCAGCGCCGGGTGAGGCTCTCGTTGGTCGCCATGCCGCCGGTCTCCTCCCGGTCGTCGTGCGTCGTGTCCGTCACGGCCTTCATGCCGCCGCCCCCTCGGCCGGTTCGGCGGGGGTCCCGATGCCCGGTCCCCCGGCCCCGTTCGCGTCCTCGGCCGCGGCCACGTGCACTTCCGGTTCGGCCTCGTCCGCGCCCTCGTCCATGTCTTCGTCCGGCACGACCATCGTCCCGATGCCCTCGTCCGTGAAGATCTCCAGCAGGATCGAGTGCTGCACCCGCCCGTCGATGACGCGGGCGGTGTTGACCCCGTTGCGGACCGCGAACAGGCAGCCCTCCATCTTCGGCACCATGCCGCTGGCCAGGTCGGGGAGGAGTTTCTCCAGCTCGGTCGCGGTGAGCCGGGAGATCACCTCGTCGCTGTGCGGCCAGTCCTCGTACAGGCCCTCGACGTCCGTGAGGACCATCAGCGTCTCGGCCCGGAGCGCGGCGGCCAGCGCGGCGGCGGCGGTGTCGGCGTTGACGTTGAAGACGCCGGAGCCGTCGCCCTCCACCGCGCTGCGGGCTATGGAGGAGATGACGGGGATGCGGCCGTCGTCCAGCAGGGTGCGGACGACGCCGGTGTCGATGGCGGCGACCTCGCCGACCCGTCCGATGTCCACGCGCTCGCCGTCCACGTCGGCGTACCGCTTCACGGCGCTCATCAGGTGGGCGTCCTCGCCGGTCAGGCCGACGGCCAGGGCGCCGTGCTGGTTGAGCAGGCCGACCAGTTCGCGCTGGACCTGCCCGGCGAGCACCATCCGCACGACGTCCATCGCCTCCGGCGTGGTGACCCGCAGCCCCGCCTTGAACTCCGACGCGAGGCCGAGCCGGTCGAGTTGGGCGCTGATCTGCGGGCCGCCGCCGTGCACGACGACCGGACGCAGCCCGGCGTGCCGCAGGAAGACGACGTCCTGGGCGAAGGCGGCCTTCAGCTCGTCGTCGATCATCGCGTTGCCGCCGAACTTGATGACGACGGTCTTGCCGTGGTGGCGGGTCAGCCAGGGCAGCGCCTCGATGAGGGTGCGGGCTTTGGGGAGGGCGGTGTGTTTGCGGGCGCTCATGAGGAATACGCGCTGTTCTCGTGGACGTAGTCGGCGGTGAGGTCGTTGGACCAGATGACGGCGCTCTCGGTGCCGGCGGCGAGGTCGGCGGTGATCCGGACTTCGCGGTAGCGCATGTCGACCAGCTCGCGGTCCTCGCCGACCGAACCGTTTTTGCAGACCCAGACGTCGTTGATGGCCACGTTCAGCCGGTCCGGTTCGAAGGCGGCGGAGGTGGTGCCGATGGCGGAGAGCACCCGGCCCCAGTTGGGGTCCTCGCCGTGGATGGCGCACTTGAGGAGGTTGTTGCGGGCGATGGAGCGGCCCACCTCCACCGCGTCGTCCTCGGTGGCGGCGTTCACGACCTCGATGCGGATGTCCTTGCTGGCGCCCTCCGCGTCCCCGATCAACTGCCGCGCCAGGTCGTCGCAGACGGTGCGGACGGCCTCGGCGAACGCGTCCTGCTCCGGGGTGACGCCGGACGCGCCGGAGGCGAGCAGCAGCACCGTGTCGTTGGTGGACATGCAGCCGTCCGAGTCCACCCGGTCGAAGGTGAGCCGGGTGGCCGAGCGCAGGGCGGAGTCCAGCGCGGCGGCCGGGAGGTCGGCGTCGGTGGTGAGGACGACGAGCATGGTGGCCAGGCCCGGCGCCAGCATCCCCGCGCCCTTGGCCATGCCGCCGACCGTCCAGCCGTCCCCGCCGGCCACCGCGGTCTTGTGGTGGGTGTCGGTGGTCTTGATCGCGATGGCGGCCTTCTCGCCGCCGTGCTCGCTGAGTTCGCCGGCGGCCCGGGCCACGCCGGGCAGCAGCTTGTCCATGGGGAGGCGGACGCCGATCAGCCCGGTCGAGGCGACCGCGACCTCGGCCGCGTCCACGCCCAGCGTCTTCGCCGCGTGCTCGGCGGTGGCGTGCGTGTCCTGGAAGCCGAGCGGGCCCGTGCAGGCGTTGGCGCCACCGGAGTTGAGGACGACCGCGGCGACCTTGCCGCCCTTGAGGACCTGCTCGGACCACAGGACGGGGGCGGCCTTGACGCGGTTGGAGGTGAAGACGGCGGCGGCCTCCCGCCGCGGGCCGTTGTTCACCACCAAGGCGAGGTCCGGGTTGCCGTTCTCCTTGATCCCGGCGGCGATCCCCGCCGCCGTGAATCCCTGTGCTGCCGTGACACTCATGCGCCTGCCTCGCTTCGCTCGTCGGGCGCGCCGTCGTGTCGCGCGCACCTTTCTGTCGTGTGTGCTGTCCGGATCGTCCGTACTGCCGTCCGCACCGTCCGTCCGCGCCGCTCGATCACGGCGCGACTCCCACGGCGGAGAGCCCCAGCCCTTCGGGGAGGCCGAGGGCGATGTTCATGCTCTGCACCGCGCCGCCCGCGGTGCCCTTGGTGAGGTTGTCGATCGCGCAGACCACGATGACGCGGCCGGCCGCCTCGTCGTGGGCGACCTGGACGTGCGCGGCGTTGGACCCGTACACGGCGGCGGTGGCCGGCCACTGGCCCTCGGGGAGGAGGTGGACGAACGGTTCGTCTTGCAGCGCCTTCTCGTACGCGGCCCGCAGCCCCTCGGCCGTCACGCCCGGCCGCGCCTTGGCGGTGCAGGTGGCCAGGATGCCGCGCGGCATGGGCGCCAGGGTCGGCGTGAAGGAGACGGTGACCCGCTCCCCCGCCGCCGCGCTGAGGTTCTGGATCATCTCGGGCGTGTGCCGGTGCGTGCCGCCCACGCCGTACGGGCTCATGGAGCCCATGACCTCCGACCCCAGCAGGTGCGGCTTGGGCGCCTTGCCCGCGCCGGAGGTGCCGGACGCCGCGACGACCACCACGTCCGGCTCGGCCAGCCCCTCGGCGTACGCCGGGAAGAGCGCGAGCGAGACGGCCGTCGGGTAACAACCCGGGACCGCGACGCGCCGGGACCCCACCAGCGCGTCACGGGCCCCGGGCAGCTCCGGCAGCCCGTACGGCCAGCTGCCCGCGTGCGGCGAACCGTAGAACCGCTCCCAGTCGGCCGCGTCCTTGAGCCGGAAGTCCGCCCCCATGTCGACGACCAGCACGTCCGGCCCCAACTCCCGCGCCACGGCGGCGGACTGCCCGTGCGGCAGCGCGAGGAAGACGACATCGTGCCCGGCGAGCGCCTCGGTGGTGGTCGGCGCCAGCTCGCGCTCCGCGAGCGGCAGCAGGTGCGGCTGGAGCGCGCCCAGACGCTGCCCGGCGTTGGCGTTCCCGGTCAGCGCGCCGATCTCCACCTCGGGGTGCCCGAGCAGCAGACGCAGGAGCTCTCCGCCCGCATACCCGCTCGCCCCGGCCACTGCCGCTCGTATCGCCATGGATCCTCCTTGTTGATGGCATGACTATACGTAGGTCGGCAGTTTTATGCAATGGGGTGACGGTCGTGCCGCGGCGACGGTTGTGACCAAGCGCGACAGGTGGCCCTTGAGCGCGGTGGCTGGCCCGGCGTGCACGCCTGTCGGCCTCTGCCTGTGCGGCTGTCCACGCTGAGGATCGGTTGTCAGTGGTGCCGCGTACGGTGTGCGCATGGTTGATCAGAGGCCCCGCTTGGCATCGGTACTCGACTTCGCGACATGGGAGCCGGTGCTGCGGCTCCTGCTGGCCGACCACCCGCAGAGGGATGCCGCCCGGTCCGTCCGTGTGGCGGGACGTATAGGCCGGAGCAGCTGGAGCCTGGCCCTGCGGCGACGGATGCCGTCGCCCGGCCGAGCCGCGCAGGTGGAGGACATGCGGGAGGAGTTCGACGCGGTGGAGCGGGTGCAGAGCGCGCTCGCGGACGCCGGAGTCGACGATGTGTCGTTCACGGCGGAGATCCAACCGAACGGAACAACCGAACTCCGCCTGATGGGACCCAGCCCGGCCGTGGAACCCGGCATCGGCACCCCGCACCCGGGGGCTCTCATCCTGGTCGACGGCTCCCTCCCCGAGCCCTGGCGCCGTCTCCCTGATCCGGTGCCCGGGGCGATCCCGGCCCCTTCGGCGGACCCGGAGTTGCTGGAGCGAACGCTGCGGGAGCGGCTGCCGCACGCCATCGGCGCGACGGAGGAGGGCATCGCCGCTGCCGAAGCGCGCCTCGGCGTCCTGCTGCCCGACGAGCTCAAGGCGCTCTACCGGGTGACACGGGCACGGTGGGAGGACCTGGACGACGACTTCGAGGCAGCGGAACGCGAAAGCGCAGCGGTCGGCTGTGAGCTCTTCGACCTCGACAACTTGTACATCGCCGACGCGTTCTCCCGCGACTGTCGCTGGCAGTTCGCGGCAATGGAGGCGGTCGTCACCCCACCCGGCGCCACGGTGCAGGGCCTGGTCGGCTCACCCGGCTGGATCGTCTTCGGGGACAACGGCGGCGGGGACCGGCTGGCCGTCGATCTGACGCCCGGCCCCTGCGGACACCTGGGACAGGTCATCATGCTGTCCCACGAGGAGAGCGTCGGCGCCGAGTTCGTCGCCGACTCCCTCACCGACCTGGTGCTGGGTCGGCCCGGCACGGAGCCCGGCAGCCCCCAAGAGCAGCGGCCACCTGCCGTGGCCAGGGTCAATGTCGCAAGCCTGAAGAGCATCCAGGCCGCCGCCCACCCCGGCTTGGAAGTCCTGTCCATCGGCGTGTGGGACGGTGCGCCCTTCAGTCTCGCCCCCGCCTTCGGGCTGCCCCGCCTGCGCACGCTCACCGCATACCCCGGCACGCTCGCCGACCCCCTGGAGATCGGCAAGCTCACCGAGCTGGAGTTCTTGGAGCTCGGCCCGGAAGAGTGGCGGGTCCTCCTCGACGCCGGAGCCGTACCGCGCAGCCTGTCGGCCGCCGCCATCGTGGTACACGGCAACCAGGACCCCCTGCCCATCGTGGCCATCGCGAACGAGATCCTGGCCCTCTGGGACCGGCCACGGATACTCCAGACCGTCCTCGAAGGAGACCTTGGCCCTCGGGCATAGCCGGCGAGGTCAGCGACGGGCCGCACAGGACGCCGGCTGCCACCGCTGCCGTACCGGGACGCGCATGCGGCCGTCAAGCAGCTCACGGAAGCCTTCGGCTTCACCACGGCCGCGTTGTTCGAGGGGGAGGACGGCTCGGTGCCGCACGCCGAGCTCACCTACGGGGACGGCCTGGCCATGCTCGGTTCGAAAGGGCGCGGCGGCGCGTTCGACGAAGCGATGGGGGACGAATGCCCGGTCAGCGTGTACGTGGCCGTCGAAGGCACCGACGCGCATTTCGAGCGGGCCGAGCAGGCGGGCGCGGAGATCCTCATGGCGCCGATCGACGAGGAGCACGGCTCGCGGGACTACCTGGCCGGCGATGTCGAAGGGGCGACGTGTGGTCCTTCGGCACGTGCGCGCCCGGTGGTATGCCGGGGTGAGAAGGGCCTGCGCGTTTCCGGTTTCGCAGAAGGGCCTGCACGTTTCCGCTTCGCAGGAGACCTGCACGTCCCGGCTTCGTAGGAGGGCCGGCCCATCCCGGGTTTCGCTCGTGAGGGCGTGAGGCCGTGACGGCCCCGGGTGACGCGGGAGAGCCGTGGGCGGCGGGGGCCGATGGCGGGCGGCAGGGGTTTGTGGCGGTCGGGGGCTGCTGTCGCGTCGTGGGTTCCCGCAGGTGGTGAATCTCCCGCGGGGGAAGCGCCCGGTCGCAGCCGATGACGGCTCGCGGGGTGGCGCCCTACCCTGTCGGGCATGGCATGCCGCATCAGTGAGCTGGTCATCGACTGCGCCGACCCGGAACGGCTCGCCGTCTTCTGGAGCGAGGTCCTCGGCTACGTCGAACTCGGCCGGGAGGACGACGGAAGCATCGAGATCGGGCCGCCCGGCGCCGGCTTCGGTGGCCCGCAGCCCACCCTCGTCCTCAGTCCCAGCGGTGACCCGCGGACCGGGAAGCTCCGCCTGCACATCGATGTCAATCCCACCGACCGCGACCAGGACGCCGAGCTGGAGCGGCTGCTCGCGCTCGGCGCCAAGCCCGTCGATGTCGGCCAGACCGGCACCGAGGGCTGGCATGTCCTGGCCGACCCGGAGGGCAACGAATTCTGCCTCCTGCGGGCCCGGATCCGGCCCGTCTGACCGGGCGCGTCATGGCGCGGCGCCGCTCGGGCGCCGTCCGGGGCGGGGTTCGGGGCGATCCGGCCCGCAGTCCGCGAGGCCGCCGGGGCTTCGGTGGGCACGGCCACGGCATCCGGGCCGTGGCCGTGGCCGTGAGATTCAGGAGGGGCCGGTCGGACCGCGCCGATTACTTCGCGTTCTTCTCCTGCGCTTCCTTTGCCTTCTTCTCCTTCAGGCGCGCCGCTTCCTTGCGGACGTCGGCCTGGGTGGCGCGCTCCCGGAGCAGCCACTCGGGGCTCTCCTGCTTCAGGGCGTCGATCTGGTCCGTGGTGAGGGGCTCGGTGACCCCGCCGCGCGCGAGGCCCGCGATGGAGACGCCCAGCCTGGCCGCGACGACCGGCCGGGGGTGCGGGCCGGTGCGCCGCAGTTCCCGCAGCCACTCCGGCGGATCGGCCTGCAACGCGTTCAGCTCGTCGCGCGAGACGACGCCCTCCTGGAACTCGGCGGGGGTGGCCTGGAGGTACACGCCCAGCTTCTTCGCCGCGGTCGCGGGCTTCATCGTCTGGGTGGTCTGGTGCGACTTCATGGTGTCCAGGGTATCGAGCGTATGCCCGGTTCCCGACCACGCCCGGTAACCTGGCCCGGTGACAGGCTCGGATACACCCCCTTCGTTCCGGCTCGCCTATGTACCCGGAGTGACGCCCGCCAAGTGGGTGCGGATCTGGAACGAGCGGCTGCCCGACATCCCCCTGGCCCTCGTCCCGGCACCCGCCGCCGAAGCACCCGGCGTGCTGCGGGACGGCGGCGCGGACGCGGGCTTCGTACGGCTGCCGGTCGACCGCACGTTCTTCAGCGCGATCCCCCTCTACACCGAGACGACGGTGGTCGTGATCCCGAAGGACCACCTCGTGGCGGCGGCCGACGAGGTGACCACGGAGGATCTGGCCGACGAGGTCGTCTTCCACCCGCTCGACGACACCCTCGGCTGGGAGCGGCTGCCGGGCCGGCCCGCCATCGAGCGCCCCGCCACGACGGCGGACGCGATCGAGCTGGTGGCGGCGGGGGTGGGGGTGCTCGTCGTCCCGCAGTCGCTGGCCCGGCTGCACCACCGCAAGGACCTCACCTACCGGACGGTTACTGACGCCCCCCAGTCCCAGGTCGCCCTGTCGTGGCCGGAGGACGCGACCACCGACCTGGTGGAGGACTTCATCGGGATCGTGCGCGGGCGGACGGTCAACAGCTCGCGGGGGCGCCAGAAGGCCCCGGCCGAGCCGAAGCCCAGGCGCCCGGAGAAGGGCGGCACCCGGCAGCAGGCCGCAGCGGGCAAGCCCGCGTCCGGCAAGCGCCCGCGCCCCGCTGCCGCCGGCCGCAAGAGCGGCGGGCGCGGCAAGCCCCGGCGCCGGTCGTAGCCCTCACACCGGTTACCGGTCACGGCGCCCACACCGGTTACCGGTCACGGCGCCCACACCGGTTACCGGTCGCAGCGCCCACGCCGGTCGGCACACTCCGTGCCGGCCGGCTTCTTCGTGCCTGCCGGTCGTTTCGTCGTCGCCATAGCTCTGCGCCGTTCCGCCGTTACGCCGCTCCGAGGCCCCTGCGTCCCGAGGACCGGTGGATTCGCGCCTGGCGGCCCCGCGCCTCCGACGGTGATCGTCCGCCACTCGCGGGTGCCCTCCTCCGCGTCCCCACAGGCTCGTGGCCACCCCGAACCCCAGGTGGCGCGTTCCCGTCGGCCCCGGGGGCAGGGTCCCGTCCGGGGCGGGCCCGGCACGAGATATCTTGATGTCGAGCAATGTTGCAGACGTGGAGCGGAGCACCCGGTGACTGACTCGACCATCATCTACACCCACACTGACGAAGCGCCGGCCCTGGCGACGTATTCGTTCTTGCCTGTGATCGAGGCCTATGCCTCGAAGGCCGGGGTCACTGTGGAGAGCCGGGACATCTCCCTGGCGGGGCGCATCATCGCCAGCTTCCCGGAGCGCCTCACCGAGGAGCAGCGCCAGGACGACGCGCTGGCCGAGCTCGGTGAGCTGGCCAAGACGCCCGGTGCGAACATCATCAAGCTGCCGAACATCTCGGCCTCGATCCCGCAGCTGAAGGCCGCGATCGCCGAGCTGCAGGAGCAGGGTTACGCGCTGCCGGACTACCCCGACGACCCGCAGACGGACGAGGAGGAGGACATCCGCGCGCGGTACGACAAGGTCAAGGGCAGCGCCGTGAACCCGGTGCTGCGCGAGGGCAACTCCGACCGCCGCGCCCCCGTGTCGGTCAAGAACTACGCCCAGACGCACCCGCACCGCATGGGCGCCTGGACGGCCGACTCCAAGACCAACGTCGCGCACATGGAGGCGGACGACTTCCGTTCCACCGAGAAGTCCGCCGTCATCGGTGAGGCGGGCGCGCTGCGCATCGAGCTGGTCGAGAACGACGGCAACACCGTCGTCCTGCGCGAGTCGGTGCCGGTGCTGGCGGGCGAGGTCGTGGACGCGTCCGTGATGCGCGTCGCCAAGCTGCGCGAGTTCCTGGCGGCGCAGGTCGCGCGCGCCAAGGCCGAGGGCGTGCTGTTCTCGGTGCACCTGAAGGCGACGATGATGAAGGTCTCCGACCCGATCATCTTCGGTCACGTCGTCCGCACCTTCTTCCCGAAGACCTTCGCCGAGTACGGCGAGACGCTGTCCACGGCCGGTCTGAGCCCCAACGACGGCCTCGGCACCATCCTCAAGGGCCTGGACGCGCTGCCCAACGGCGCGGAGATCAAGGCGTCCTTCGACGCGGAGCTCGCCGACGGCCCCGCCCTGGCGATGGTCGACTCGGACCGCGGCATCACCAACCTGCACGTCCCGAGCGACGTCATCGTCGACGCCTCGATGCCGGCCATGATCCGCACCTCCGGCCACATGTGGGGCCCGGACGGCCAGGAGGCCGACACCCTGGCCGTGCTGCCCGACAGCAGCTACGCGGGCATCTACCAGGCCGTCATCGATGACTGCCGCGCGAACGGCGCCTTCGACCCGGCCACGATGGGCTCGGTGCCCAACGTCGGCCTGATGGCGCAGAAGGCCGAGGAGTACGGCAGCCACGACAAGACCTTCCAGATCCCTGCCGACGGCACCGTCAAGGTCGTCGACGAGCGCGGCCAGGTCGTCCTGGAGCAGGCCGTCAGCACCGGCGACATCTTCCGCATGTGCCAGACCAAGGACGCCCCGATCAAGGACTGGGTCAAGCTGGCCGTCACCCGCGCCCGCGCGACCGGTGACCCGGCCGTGTTCTGGCTGGACGAGACCCGCGCCCACGACGCGCGGCTCATCGAGAAGGTCAAGGCGTACCTGCCCGAGCACGACACCGAGGGCCTCCGGATCGAGATCCTGGCGCCGGTCGAGGCCATCAAGTTCTCCCTGGAGCGCATTCGCCGCGGCGAGAACACCATCTCCGTCACCGGCAACGTCCTCCGTGACTACCTGACCGACCTGTTCCCGATCCTGGAGCTGGGCACCAGCGCCAAGATGCTGTCGGTCGTGCCGCTCATGAACGGCGGTGGCCTCTTCGAGACCGGCGCCGGCGGCTCCGCGCCCAAGCACGTCCAGCAGCTCGTCAAGGAGAACTACCTGCGCTGGGACAGCCTGGGCGAGTTCCTGGCCCTGGCGGTCAGCTTCGAGCACCTCGCCCAGACGACGGGCAACGCGCGCGCCCAGGTGCTCGCCGACACCCTCGACCGCGCGACCGCGACCTTCCTGAACGAGGACAAGTCGCCCAGCCGCCGCCTCGGTGGCATCGACAACCGCGGCAGCCACTTCTACCTGGCGCTCTACTGGGCCCAGGAGCTGGCGAAGCAGACCGCCGACGCGCAGCTCGCGGAGGCGTTCTCCGGCCTGGCCAAGACGCTGTCCGAGCAGGAGCAGACGATCGTCGACGAGCTGATCGCGGTGCAGGGCTCCCCGGCCGACATCGGCGGCTACTACCGCCCCGACGTCACCAAGGCCGCGGCCGTCATGCGCCCGTCGGCGACGTTCAACCAGGCGCTGGCTTCGCTCGCCTGACGGAGCGTCGAGGGCATCGTCTCGGATCGCGATCGCGCGGGTGATCGGCGTGCGGTGATCCGCGGCGTGCCTTTCGGGGGCCTGGTGGCCTCCTGATCGTCCGTTTCCGCCCCGGTCGGCAGTCGCCGACCGGGGCGGTCGGGTTTCGGGGGCGGTGGTGCGGTGGGGTTTCGGGGCGGTGGGGCGGGCGGCCTGGTCCCGTGTGCGCCCCCGTCCCCCTCCCTCCCGCCCCTTCCCCCGTATCCGGACAAAAGATGTTGTGTCGTGCGTTGAGTTCCGGCTTCGCGGCCGGTGTACTCGGTACTCCGTAACGGCTCGTCCCGCACCACGAGGCAGGAGGGCGCGGCATGCAAAAGATCACGACTTTCCTGTGGTTCGACACGCAGGCGGAGGAAGCGGCCCGGCACTACACCTCCGTCTTCGCCAACTCCCGGATCACCGACGTGCGGCGCTACGGCAAGGCCGGTCCGCGCGAAGAGGGCACGGTCATGACCGTCACCTTCGAACTCGAAGGGCAGCAGTTCATCGCCCTGAACGGCGGTCCGGAGTTCACGTTCAACGAGGCGATCTCCCTCTTCGTCGACTGCGCCACCCAGGAAGAGGTCGACGACCTGTGGGCCAAGCTCACGGACGGCGGCGCGGAGGGCCAGTGCGGCTGGCTCCGGGACAAGTTCGGCCTGGCGTGGCAGATCGTGCCGCGGCAGCTCATGGAGATGACGGCCGACCCCGATCCGGCCAAGTCGGATCGGGTGATCCAGGCCATGCTGGGGATGCGCAAGCTCGACATCCAGGGGCTGAAGGACGCGTACGAGGGGTGAGGCGGCGGGCGGAGGCTTCCTGACGGTGGCCGGGCCGCCGGGCGTGGGTGGTGGCGGGTCGGTCCCTGATCCGCCACCCCCCGCGCCGGTCCTGAACGAGGGCCCTGTCCCGCCACCGTCGCCTCAGTCGCGACGCGTCACCGTGTCGGATCGGTCCGGGCCGGGACCCCGCCCCGGTCCGCCGCGTCAGACGCGTGCCAGCGCGGGGGCCAGTTCCCGCCAGGCCGTCAGGGGCAGCGCGGCGGGGTCGGCGGAGAGCACCTGTACGCAGACGTGGTCGGCGCCGGCGTCCAGGTGGCGCCGTACCCGGTCGCGGATCGCGTCCACGTCCCCGTACGCGACGAGGGCGTCCACCAGGCGGGCGCTCGGGCGGTCCGCGAAGTCCTGGTCGCCGAAGCCCAGTCGGCGCAGGTTCGCCACCTGATGGGGCGCGAGCGAGAGATAGGCCGCAACGTGGACCGTGGCCACCTCGCGGGCTCGTGCCGGGTCGGTGTCCAGGACGACGGCCTGCTCGGCGCCGAGGAAGGCGTCCGGGCCCATCACCTCGCGGGCCCGCTCGGTGTGGGCGACGGGGACGAAGTAGGTGTGGGTGCCCCAAGTGCGTTCGGCGGCGAGGGCGAGCATCTTCGGGCCGAGGGCCGCCAGCACCTGGCGCGGGGCCGGGTCCGGGACCGGGCTGTGGGCGGGTACCGCGTCCATCGCGTCGAGGTAGGCGCGCATCGTGGTGACCGCCCGGCCGCGGGTCGGCAGCGGGTATCCGTCCAGTTCGCGAACGGTGTCGTCGATCCGGTGGCCGCCGAGCCCGAGGACGTACCGGCCGGGGAACGCCTCGCCGAGCGAACGGCGCGCGCCGGCCAGGGCGATCGGGTCGCGGAAGGCGATGTTGGCGATGCCGGTCGCCACGACGATGCGCCGGGTCGCCGACAGCAGCAGCCACGCCTGGCTCACCGCGTCGCGCCCGAAGGCCTCGCCGTACCAGAGCGCTCCGTATCCCAACTCCTCGATCTCCGCCGCCGCTTCGCGCACCCGTCCGGCCGGCTGGGCGTCGAAGGCCTGGGTCCAGATGCCGATGCGGCCGAGTGCGTGCCGCGCGAGGTCCGTCGCCATGGTGTTCCCCCTTTTCTCACGGGCATCGCCTCGGCCCACGGGCCGTTCGGCGTCGCCCGGGACGTCGTCAGCAATCGGAGTCAACCTCCGATTACTGGATGGCGCTGGACAGCATACGGAGAACCCCTCCGGTTTTCCATCATTCGGGGACGCGTACGAGCAAGCGCGGGGTGGCGCGTCGGCCGGAAGGGCCCCGTGATCAGGCGGTCTTGAGCAGCGGCACCGTCAGGACCCCCGGCCGTTTGACCGCCTGGCCGACGAGCAGGGTCTCGACGGCGCCCACGCCCAGGCCGCTCAGATCGCGGGTGACGAGCCGATAGAGGTCTTCGAGGCCGCGCACCCAGACCGCGGCGTGCAGGTTGGCGGCGCCCGTGGTGGCGAACGCGCCGTGCACGGCGGGGTGGCCGGCGAGCACCCGCCCGACCTTGTCCAGGTGGTCCGGGGGGACCCGCATCATCAGGTTGGCGTCGATGAACAGCCCGAGACGCCGCGGGTCCACGACGACCTGGGTGAGCAGCCGTCCGTTCTCCGTCAGCCGGGCGACGCGGCGCCGGACCGTGGAGTCCGGGTACCCGGTGCGGGCGGCCACGGCGGCGGCCGGGGCGCGGGCGTCGTCCCGCAGCGCGTCCAGGATGTCGCGGTCCACGGGGTCGAGGCCGGCGGTGGGCGCGGGCGCGTCGTCGATGGTGGGGGCCGGTGGGGTGGCCTGCGGGGTGAGCGCGGCGCGTTCGTCGGCGGTCAGGACGTCGTGGCGCCAGTCGGACGCCTCGGCGAAGACGTGCAGCACGGTGGCGGCGGAGACGGAGGCGACCGCCTGGGTGGCGGGCAGTTGACGGAAGACGAGGTGGTCGCGGGAACCGGGCGCGGTCAGCGAGACGGCGGTGATCTCGTCGCCGGAGGTGGACAGGTCGATGAACGGGACGTCCGGGCGGGCGGCCAGGGCCGCCGTCACGGCGTCGAGCTTGCCCTTGAGCACCTTGATCCGCAGCAACAGCGCACCGACCGAGTCGGGCCGCGTCGGCAGACCGATCACCCGGACCACGCCGTCCGCACCGAGGGCGCGCCACCGGCGGTGCACCGTGCGCGGACTGACGCCCAGCACCTCGCCCGCCTTCTCCGCACTCAGGCGGCCGTCACACTGGAGTGCCGCGATCAGCCGCTGGTCGCGGTGGTCGAGTACGTCTTCGTTCAGGTGGTCTGCCATAAGTGGCAGTTTCGCTCATGGATGGCTGTCGGGGCGCCGGAGGGAGCGGTCGGCGCGGCAGGATCGAAGCGTTGGTCTTTCGCTGACGCGGTCCGCCGATGCGGTCCGCCGATGTCCGGTGATCGGTGGCCGGGTTTCGTGGCTGGGTGCCGCGTTCGTTCCACGGCCGGACACATCAAGCCCGCGCGCCCCGTCGGCGCCGCGCCCCGCACTTCATCTGGAGTCGAACATGTCGTACGAGAAACTGCTCGCCCCCATGGCCGCCGCCGCACACGAGGTCGGCGCCTATCTGACCAGCGCGCCGCGCCCCGCCCCGGCCGGCAGCTTCGACGAGTTGCGCGAGACCTTCCACGCCGTGGAGCGGCCCGCCATCGACCTCGTGCACCGGCACGTGGACCCGCTGGTGCCGGGCGCGCCGTGGGCGGAGGAACTGGACACGACCGCCGAGTTGCCGCGGACCGGCGCGTTCTGGGTCGTCGACGTGATCGACGGCGCGGTGCAGTACCTGCAAGGGCTGCCGCACTTCTGCGTCAGCCTGGCGCTGGTCCGCGACGGCGAACCGGTGGCCGCCGCCCTGCACGCCCCGCTGCTCGGTGAGACGTACCTCGCCGCCGCGGGGTGCGGCGCCACCCGCAACGGCGTGGCCGTCACCGCCTCCGCCAAGACGAGCCTGGCCGCGGCCGTGGTGGGCACCAGTCAGCCGCCGCTGGCCGCGGAGCAGCCCGAAGCGGTGGCGGAGGCCGGGCGCTCGCTCGGCGCCGTACTGCCGGCGGTCCTGGCCGTGCGCAACCTCGGCCCCACGTCGTGGCAGATAGCCGATACGGGAGCGGGGCGGCTGGACGCCTTCTGGGAGTACGGCAGGGACGACACGAACCTGCTGCCCGGCGCGCTGGTGGCCCGCGAGGCGGGGGCCCTGGTCACGGACGCGGAAGGCGGACGGTGGCGGATGGGAGCGAAGGGGTTCGTCGCGGCGCCCGGCGGGCTGCACGGGGCGCTGCTGGGGGTGTTGGCCGGGCGGGCGTGAGGGAGGGAGCGGGCAGGCCGGGGGGTGTGCCGTCGCTTGCGAAGTAACTGCCTTTCCGGGGCGGTTGATTGCGAAATGCCGCTTTGGGTACGCCGGGAACTCGTCCCGCCTGGCGCCCGTTGTCTGGATCACCGGCCGCACCGGAACGCGAGGTGCGGGGTTCCCTGAGGATGCGCGGCTCCGGCGGGAACCAGAAGCCATGCCCAAGGCATCTTGCTCGTCGGCGATGTCCTCAACAGGGCGATGAGCACTGCCGCAAGCCCTCATGGCGCGGACATCCGGACCGGTCACATGGGAAGACGAGCGAGGAGACAGCGCGGCACATGAAGGACATATCGGCCACGGGTGCATCCGCCGGTACGCCGGACGCGGCACGGCCGGAATCGGCCGCCGAAGGTGCCGCCGAGTCCGGGGCGAAGGCGGGGGCCGAAGCCGCCGCCGAGCCCGGACCGGGGACGGCCGCCGACCCGGGGTCCGGAGCGGAGGCGCGGCCCGCGACGCCTGGGGCGGAGCAGGATTCCGCGCCGGGGGCCGAGGACGAGGAGGGGGCGGGGGCTCGTACGGAGGGGTCCCTCCGTCAGGAGCAGGACTCCAGGGCTGCCACGGGTGGTACGGCTGCCGCGGCTGGGGCGGGGGCTCGTACCGAGGGCTCCGACGCTCCTGCGCAGGGGGCCGGTGCTCGTTCCGGGCCCGGTTCCGAGGCTCGTAAGGAGGAGGCCGGGATGCGGGTGGATCCCAGGGTTTCCGCGACCGGCGCCGCCGCCCGTGCGGACGAGCCCGGGGAACCGGCTACCCGGATTCCTGCGAAGGATGGGGCCGCGACGAAGGACGGGGCGAAGGCCGATGCCACGCCTCGTGCCGAAGCCGAGGCACGGGGGCGGGACGCGACCGAGCCGCGTCCCGCCGCCGAACGGGACTCGACCGAGCCGCGTTCCGCCGTCGAACGGGACACCACCCCCGACTCCGGCCCCACATCCAAGCCGGGCCGGGCCGCCAAGCCCGACCAGGCCGCCAAGGACACCCCCGCCCCCAAGAACACCCCGGCCCCGGCCCCCGCCACCACCCGGGACCGCACCCTCAACCTCGCCCCGATGACCGGCCGTCCGGGCACTCCGCGCCCGGCCACCACGTCCAAGGAGTCGGCCCCGGACGCCCCGTCCCGGAAGAGCGCCGAGGCGGACACCGGCAAGGCCGCCCCCGAAGCCTCCCCCGGCAAGGGATCGTCCTCCTCGCCGAGCTGGGTCCGCGGCAAGGAGGCGGCCCCGGCGGCCGGTTCCCAGGACGAGCGGTCCGCCGAGCGGGAGCCGCTGACCCCCGCGGCACAGCAGAAGCAGCGGGAACTGACGACACAGCTGAGGCGACCGGCGCTGCCTCCCCAGGCGGCACAGCCCAAGCGCCCGGAACAGCCGAAGGAATCGGAGCACCTCAAGCAGCCGGCACAGCCGGAGCAGCAGCCGAAGCCGGAGCAGCAGCTCAAGCCCCCGACCCCGCAGCCCAAGCAGCCCGCCGACCCCTCCGACAGCGAGCGCACGCAGAGCCACCCCTTCCCCTCCCCGGCCCCCACCGGTCCCGCCGGGGCCGCCGCTCCGACCGCCCTGGGCGCCACGACCGGCCCCGCCGCTCCGACCGCCCCGGGCATGTCGGAGCACACTCAGCAGCAGCCGCTGCCCCCCATGGAACTGCTCGCGCAGCTCACCAACACGCCCGCGCCGCCCGAGACGCCGATACGCACGCTCACGCGGCGGCTGAAGATCTGGACACCGGTCGTCTTCCTGCTGCTGGTCGTCCTCGCGGTCGTCCAGGCGGTGCGTCCGGTCCCCGACCCGACGCTCACCAGCGCCGGGAGCACCGTTCAGACCACGGACGTCTTCACCGGCGCGAAGCCTTCGCTGCCGTGGCCGTCGCACGGTCAGGCCGTGGTGGACATCCAGGGCATCGGCCGCATGGGCTCGTACGGGGAGGACAAACCGATCCCCATCGGCAGCGTCGCCAAGGTGATGACGTCCTACCTGATCCTCAAGGACCACCCCCTGAAGCCGGGCGAGAAGGGCCCGACGCTGGTCCTGGACCAGAAAGCGGAGGACGACTACGTCAGCGGGGCCAAGGTCGGGGAATCCGTGGTCGAGGCGAAGAAGGGCCAGCGGGTCTCCGAGCTGGAGGCGCTGGAGGCCGTCATGCTGCCCTCGGCGAACAACTTCGCCCGCTTCCTGGCGCGTTGGGACTCCGGCACCGAGGAGGCGTTCATCAAGAAGATGAACGCCACGGCCAAGGAGCTGGGTATGACCCAGACCACCTACACGGACGCGAGCGGTCTGGAGGAGAGCACCGTCAGCAGTGCCGCCGACCAGGTGAAGCTGGCGAAAGCAGCCATGACGGACCCGGTCTTCCGTCAGCTCTCCAAGCAGCTCTCATACACGTCGACCACGACCTCGGGCGGGGACGACGTGGAGACGGCGCGCGTACAGAAGAACTTCAACAAGCTGGTGCCGCTGTACGGCGTGGTCGGCATCAAGACGGGTTCAACCACGAAGGCGGGCGGCAACCTGCTCTTCGCGGCGGAGAAGACCGTGGACGGCGAGAAGCAGCTCATCATCGGCGCGGTGTTCGGGCAGTTCAAGCGGAACGCGAACATCGACGCCGCGATGAACGGCAGCAGGGACCTCATCCTCGCCGCCGGCAAGGAGCTGTCGGCCCGGACGGTCGTGCGCAAGGGCGAGGTCGTCGGGCAGGTCGAGGACGGGCTCGGCGGCAGCACCCCGGTCGTCGCCACCCGTGACCTGAAGGTGATCGGCTGGCCCGGCGCGAAGCTGGACCTGCACCTGACCACCGGCGGCAAGGCGGTCCCCCACGAGGCGAAGTCCGGGACGGTGGTCGGCTCGGTCTCGGCGGGCAGCGGTCCGGGGCAGGTGACGGTCCCGGTGGCGGTGCGGACGGACTTCGACGGCCCGTCCTTCGGCGCGAAGCTGACCCGGCTCGGGTGACGATGCCAGTCCGCTTCGGGTGACGATGCCGGCCCGGCTCGGATGACGTTCCGGCGTCCCGCCCCGCCAACGGTCCCTGGGGATCGGTGGCGGGGCGGTGTCGTGTTCGGGTCCCGTCCGTCGCGGGCGCCAAGGGCCCGTTCGGAACACGGCCCCCGCGCGGCACCCGGATCAGGTCAGCACAAGACCTCGCCCCTCAGACGAACCGCGCCATCCCCACCGACGCCGGCGCCGTCTCCGCGAACCCGAACTGCGCGTACAGATGGCGGGCGTCACCGTCGGCGATGAGGGAGACGTACGCGCCGGAGGGGGCCCGGCGTTCCAGTTCGGCGGTCAGTTCCGTCATGATCCGCTTGCCCAGGCCCCGGCCCTGGTGCTCGGGCAGCACGCAGATGTCGACTATCTGGAAGAAGCAGCCGCCGTCGCCGACGATCCGGCCCATGCCGACCGCCTCGTCACCGTGCCGCACGACGACGCCGTACCAGCTGTTCGGCAGCCCGGCGGCCGAACTCTCCTCCGACATGGCGGTCAGCCCCGCGGACCCGCGCAGGTGGCGGTAGGTCGCGATCGAGGGGATCTCGGCCCGGACGACGTAGGAATCGGCAGAGTAATGGTCCATTCCCGGTTTCATTCCTGACAGGCTAGTCGGTGATCGATCACGGTGCTCCGTACGTCCGCGACCCCCGTACGCGCCCGCCCCACGCCCCCGGACCGGGCACCGTCTCCCGGCAAGGCGGGCCCCACCGATCAAGTCCGAGCAATGTCAGCACCGTTGCACTGACTGAGACCCCCTGGTTAGCTCAGGGAGGCGCGTTCACCGGTGACGGGGAGCGCGTGGATCCGTTGGCGCCGGTTTCGTCTCCGACGCGCCCCGGATTCAGGGGGCGGACCGACGAATCCGGGGGTGCCGGTGACGGGCGAGAGCGCGGCCGAGGCAGCGATACCGAACGACGGCACACCGCCGCCCGGCGCCACCGCGCCGCCCTCCCGCCACCTCGCG
Source organism: Streptomyces sp. NPDC003077 (assembly GCF_040611095.1). Classification (NCBI taxonomy): domain Bacteria; kingdom Bacillati; phylum Actinomycetota; class Actinomycetes; order Kitasatosporales; family Streptomycetaceae; genus Streptomyces; species Streptomyces sp. NPDC003077. The sequence goes on from NZ_JBEXNM010000008.1 coordinate 180,622, forward strand.
GCACCACACGATCCCATCACGCCGCCCGGCCACCACCCCGCCCCGGCACGCAAGCGCCCCTCCCGCCGCCGCCTGTTACGCGGCGGCGCCGGGCTGGCGGTGGGCGGGGCGGTGGCGTCGCTGGCGGCCGGGTGCGGGGCGGGGGCGTCCGACGGGGTCGGGCCGGACGGGAAGGTGACCGTGGAGCTGTGGCACGGTCAGGTCGACATCGCCCGGAAGGCGATCGACGCGCTCGTACGGGACTTCAACCGGGGCCAGGCCAGGATCCGGGTGGACGCCAGCGGCGGCGGGGTGGTGGCGGACGCCATGCTCCAGAAGGTGACGGCGGCGCTGGCGGCCGGTTCGTACCCGGACATCGCCTACATCTACGGCTCGGACCTGGCCGGGATCGCCCGCAGCCCGCGGGTGGTGGACCTCAGCGCGGCGCTGCGCCGGGGACCCGTCCGCTGGAACGACTACTGGGCGCCGGTCCGCGACGCGGTGACCCTGAACGGGAAGCAGCGGGCCGCGCCCGCGCTGCTGGACTCGCTGGCCGTGGTCTACAACCGCAAGCTGTTCCGGCAGGCCGGGGTCCCGTACCCGAAGGCGGGCTGGACCTGGGACGAGTTCCTGGAGACGGCCCGGCGGCTGACCGACCGCGACCGCGGCGTCTTCGGCACGGGGTGGCCGGGCGCCGGGGACGAGGACACCGTGTGGCGGCTGTGGCCGCTGGTCTGGGACCTGGGCGGGGACGTCATCGCCCCCGACGGGCGCGGCATCGGCTTCGAGGACGTGGGCGAGCGCGCGCTGGCCACGCTGGACCGGATGGCGCGGGACCGCAGCGTCTACATCGACCCAAAACCCGGCAGCGAGCAGATGTACCAGGTGTTCATCGGCGGCCGGATGGCGATGGTGGCCACGGGGCCGTGGCAGCTTCCGGACATCATCGCGGGGCACGTGGACTACGACGTGGTGGCGGCGCCCACGTACAGCGGCCGGCCGCTCACCATCTCCGGGCCGGACACCTGGACCGTCTTCGACAACGGCCCGGCCCGGGTGAGGGCCGCGACCGAGTTCCTGCACTGGATGCTGCACCCCGACCGGGACGTGCGCTGGGACATCTCCGGCGGCAGCCTCCCGCTCAGCCGCCCGTCCTCCCGGCGGCCCAGGTGGCGGGAGCACGAGCGGGAGACCACCGGCCTGAAGGTGTTCACCGAGGCGCTGGCCACCGCCCGGGCGCGGCCCATGCACCCGGCCTATCCGCAGGTCTCCACGGCGGTCGGCGAGGCGATCGTCGCCGTCCTGCTGAGCCGCCGAACCCCGGCCCAGGCGCTGCGGGACTGCGCCGACAAGGCCAACGCGGCGCTGCTCATCCCCCGTTGAGGAACGCGTCCGCGACCCCGGGCCGCCCCTCGGCACCGAGCCGATGACCGCACCGAGCCGATGACCACACCCAGCCGATGACCGCACCGAGCCACCCGAGCCACCAAACCACCCAAACCACCCGAGCCACCGAGGAGAGAGCGAGGAGGAAGGCCGTCATGTCGCCACTGCCCCGCGCCGTCACGCTGGATCCGCGCGGCGCCCGTCAGCACTCCGTCCGCCGGCGGGCCCGCGGCGAGGCGGCCACCGCCTGGGCGTTCATCAGCCCGGCCGTCCTGATCATCCTCGGCCTGAGCATCGTCCCCGTCGTGTGGTCGCTGCTGCTGTCGCTGCGCGCGGACGACCTGGTCACGCCGGGGCGCTGGGTGGGCCTGGACAACTACCGCGCGCTGGTGCAGGACCCCAACTTCCACACCGCCGTGCGGAACACGTTCCTGTACGCGGCGCTGTACGTGCCGCTGAGCCTGGTCGGCGGGCTGGCCCTGGCGCTGGCGCTGAACCGCCGCATCCGGCTCATCGGCCTCTACCGGACGCTGATCTTCATCCCGTTCGTGGTCTCGGCCGCGGCACAGGGCGTGCTGTTCTCCTTCATCCTCGACCCGGAGTTCGGCGCGGCGAACTCACTGCTGCACAAGCTGGGCATCTCCCCGCAGGGCTTCCTCTCCGACCCGGACCAGGCGCTGTTCCTGCTGGTGCTGATCTCGCTGTGGAGCGGACTGGGATTCTGCGTCGTGGTCTACCTCGCGGCCCTCCAGGACGTGCCGCCCGAACTGGTGGAGTCCGCGCGGCTGGACGGCGCGGGACGGGTGCGCGTCCTGCGCCACATCACGCTGCCCGCACTCACCCCCGTCACGGTCTTCCTGCTGCTGTGGCAGTTCATCACCGCGTTGCAGGTTTTCGACCTGGTCTACGTGACCACCAAGGGCGGCCCGCTGGGCTCGACCACCGTCGTCGTCTACTTCGTGTGGGAGCAGGCGTTCAAGATGTTCACCGCCGGATACGGTGCCGCCGCCGCGTACGTCCTGGCCGTGGCGCTGCTGCTCGCGGGCCTCGCCGGGCACCTGTACCGGCGCCACCAGGACCGCGCCAAGGAACCCGGGACCCCGGCGCCCACCGGTCCCCCGGAACGGGACGGCGGGCGGCGGGCGGCGCGGCCGGGGGCCGTCCGATGACCGCGCCCGTGGCGCTGCGCGACGCCGCCCGCGCCGACGCCACCCCCGGACGGCCCGCGCGGCGCCGCCGACGGCTGCCCTTCAGCCCCTGGCACCTGCTGCTCGCCCCGCTGTCCGTGGGGTTCGCGCTGCCGCTGGTGTGGCTGCTGCTCAGCTCGGTGATGACCAACGCCGAGATCAACCGGTTCCCGCCCGCGCTGTGGCCGGAGGGCCTGCACCTGGGCGGCTACGAGTACGTGCTCAACAACGCGATGTTCCCGCGCTGGTTCGCCAACTCCTTCATCGTGGCCGCCTCCGCCGTCCTGTCGAACCTCGTACTCGGCTCGCTCGGCGGGTACGCGTTCGCCCGGATGCGGTTCGCCGGGTCCCGGGTGCTGCTGGGGCTGATGCTGGCGACCATGGTGATCCCGTTCCAGCTCACCATGATCCCGACGTTCCTGGTGATGAAGCGGCTCGGGCTGATCGACACCCTGGGCGCGCTGATCGTGCCGTCGCTGGTCACGCCGTTCGCCGTGTTCCTCTTCCGGCAGTTCTTCCTGGCGCTGCCCCGGGAGCTGGAGGAGGCGGCGTGGATCGACGGCTGCTCGCGGCTGCGGGTGCTCTACTCCATCGTCATGCCGCTGGCGCGCCCCGCGCTGGCCACCGTCGCCGTCCTCACCTTCCTCAGCACCTGGAACGACCTGACCTGGCCGCTCATCGCCATCAACCACGACACGCAGTACACCCTCCAGCTCGGCCTGACGACCTTCCAGGGGCAGCACCACAACCAGTGGTCGGCGATCATGGCGGGCAACGTCATCACGGTCGTGCCGGTGCTGCTCGCCTTCCTGTTCGCCCAGAAGACCTTCATCCAGTCGCTGACGTCGAGCGGGTTGAAGGGGTAGGAGGCGGCGGCGTCCGCGCACGGAGTCGCCCGTGCGCGGACACCGGCCGCGCCCGCCCCCGTCCCGTCCCGCGAAGCCCTCTTGGAGACGCCCGTGCCCCCCTCCTTCGACCTGCTCGTCATCGGTGACGCGAACCCGGACGTCGTCCTCGGCCCCGTCCCGCACCCCCTCGCCTACGGCCAGCGCGAGCAACTCGTCCCGCGGGCCGACCTGTTGCTCGGCGGCTCGGCCGCGATCACGGCGTGCGGGGCGGCGCGGCTGGGGCTGCGGGTGGCGTTCGCGGGGCGGGTGGGGGACGACGCGGCGGGCGCGTTCGTCCGCGCGGCGCTGGCCGGCCGCGGGGTGGACGTCACCGCGCTGACCACCGACCCGGACCTCCCGACGCCGCTCACCACCGTCCTCACCCGCGACGACGCCGACCGGGCCATCCTCACCGCGCCCGGCTGCCTGACGGCCACCGGCCCGCGGGACGTGCCCGCCGCGCTGCTCGCCGGGAGCCGGCACGTGCACGCGGCGTCCTTCTTCCTGATGCCGCGGCTCGCGCGGGCGCTGCCCGACCTCTTCGCGCGGGCCCGTGCGCACGGCGCGACGACGTCCCTGGACACCAACGACGACCCGGAGCAGCGGTGGGACGCCGGTCTCCTGGGGCCGGTCCTGGAGGTCACCGACGTCCTGCTGCCGAACGCGGCGGAGGTGAGGGCATTGGCGCGGGCGCTGGCCCATGAGCCCGTCGCCGACAGGCCCGCGTCGTCCCTACCGGCCGATTCCCCTCCACCGGCCGGTCCCCCTCCGCAGGACGATCCGCTCGCCACGGCCGCCGCCGCGCTCGCCCGCCGCGGACCGCTGGTCGTCGTCAAGGACGGGCCGCGCGGCGCGCTGGCGCACGACGGAGACGCGGTGCTGCGCGCCCCGGCGCCCCCGGCCGCGCCGCTGGACACCGTGGGCGCCGGCGACAGTTTCGACGCGGGGTTCCTCGCGGCGCGGCTGCGCGGCGCCGACCTGGCCGCGTCGCTGGCGCTCGCCGCCGCCTGCGGCGCCCTGTCCACCCGCGCCCACGGCGGTACGGCGGCCCAGCCCACCTGGGACGAGGCCCGCGCCGCCGCCTTACCGACCCCCGTCACCCCCGCGCACCCCGCGATCCCGAGGAGCTGACCGCGCATGACCACCCCGAACCGCCCCGATACCGGCGCCGCACGGCCCTCCGAAGGCGCCGCACGGCCCGGCACCGGCGCCGCACGGCCCGGTACCGCGCCCTCCCCCGCCGCCGTGAAGATCGCCTTCATCGGCGCCGGGAGCGTCGTCTTCACCCAGGGGCTGCTGGCCGAGCTGTTCGCCTATCCGGAACTGGGCCACGTCCACATCGCCCTGCACGACATCGACCCGGAGCGGCTGGCCACCGCCGAGGCCGCCGCCCGGCACATCGCCGAGGTCCGCGGCGCCAAGCCCGTCGTCACCGCGCACCTCGAACGGCGCCGGGCCCTGGACGGGGCGCACTTCGTCATCAACACCGTGCAGGTCGGCATGAACGAGGCCACCCGCACCGACTTCGAGATCCCGGCCCGCTACGGCGTGCGCCAGACCATCGGCGACACCCTCGGCATCGGCGGCATCTTCCGCGCCCTGCGCACCTTCCCGCTGCTGGCGGCGCTCGCCGACGACATGGCGCAGCTCTGCCCGGACGCCTGGCTGCTGAACTACACCAACCCGATGGCCATGAACGTGATGTACCTGGCCCGCGCCACTCCGCTGCGCCGGTTCGTGGGCCTGTGCCACTCGGTGTACTGGACCGTCCACGACCTCGCCGAGCTGCTGCGCGTCCCGTTCGAGGAGGTCTCCTACCTCGCCGCCGGCGTCAACCACCAGGCGTGGGTGCTGCGCCTGGAACGCGACGGCCGCAGCCTGTACCCGCTGCTGGACGAGGCGATCACCGCGGACCCGCAACTGCGCCGCCGGGTACGCGTGGACATGTACCGCCGGCTCGGCCACTACCCGACCGAGACCAGCGAGCACTCCTCCGAGTACGTGCCCTGGTACCTGCGCCACGAGAGCGAGGTCGCCCGGCTGCGGCTGCCGATCGGCACGTACCTGGACATCGTCGAGGAGAACACCGCGCAGTACGAACGCACCCGGGACGCGCTCGCCGCGGGCTCCCCGCTGCCGGTGGAGGAGTCCCCGGAGTACGCGCCGCAGATCATCCACAGCATCGTGACGGGGACGCCGCGCACCGTGTACGGCAACGTCCCCAACCACGGGCTGATCGACAACCTCCCGCCGGACGCCGTGGTGGAGGTGCCCTGCCTGGTGGACGCGCAGGGCGTGCAGCCCACCCGGGTCGGCGCGCTCCCCCCGCAGTGCGCGGCGCTGAACCGCACGTACGTCAGCGCCAACGACCTCGTCGTCCGGGCGGCGGTGGAGAACGAGCCGCGGCACATCCGGCACGCGGCCATGATCGACCCGGCCACCGCGGCGGCGCTGCCGGTCGAGCGCATCTGGGACCTGTGCGACGACCTCGTCCGCGCTCACTCCCAACTGCTCGCGCCGGAACTTCGGGCGGTACTGGGCCACTGACGCCGCGCCTCGCCGCCGGCGGTGACGAGGGACGCGTACGCGCCCGAGCCGGGTCCCGCCGACGCACCGCGCCGTACTGCGACGCGCCGCTGACCTGCGAGTGTGACGAAGCCGGGGGTCGATGACGGCCACCGGTCGTACACTTGCGCACACGGAACGCACATCCTCCGCCGGACCGACTGAGGAGGCCGTCACTGATGCACGCGAGTGTGGGAGACCGACTGCTGGTGCACGGCAGGATCGTGGGGCAGCGCGACCGGACCGCAGAGGTCATAGAGGTCCTGGGCGAGAACGGGACGCCGCCCTACCGCGTCCGCTTCGAGGACGGCCACGAGACCCTGATGTCACCGGGCCCGGACACGGTCGTCAAACCGCTGGTGTCCGAGGAGTAGCACCGGAAGCCACCCGAGCCCCGGCGCCCCGCCCCGCGGTCGCGCCGGGGCGCCCCGGGGGCCGGGACGCGCGGGCCGGACACCCTTACGGTGCCGGCACCGCCCGGTCGCGGGCCTTGCGTGTGCCCGCGCCTATGAGGCCCCGTCCCGCTCGTCATCCGTACGAGCCCCCGCACCGCTCACCACGCGTACGAGGTGCCGACCCGGACGGCGGCCCCTGTAGGTGGTCCCGCTCCCTCGTACGAATCCCCCGCTCACCACGGCGTCCGCACCGGATGCCGGTAGTGGTCGGCGACCACCTTCGCCATCGCCCCCACCCGGTCCTCGGCGACCACCTTCGCCGAGAAGAAGAAGTGGCCGCGCACCTCGCGATGGGCGCGGGCGAAGGCGAGGTGGCGGGAGAGTTCGGCGGGGTCCTGCCACGGGGCCGGCTGGCCCGGGGCGCCGGCCTTGTAGAGCGCCTCTCCGATACACAGGCGAACCCGGGTGCCGGCGACCACGTCCGCCCACCACGGCACCAGCTTCGCGTAGTCCGCGACCTCGAAGCCGAGGTGCCAATAAACCTGCGGGACGACGTAATCCAGCCAGCCCTCGCGCACCCACCGGCGGGTGTCGGCGTACAGGTCGTCGTACGTCTGCGTCCCGGCGCGGGTGTCGGAACCGGACGGGTCGGTGGCGCGGTTGCGCCACACGGCGAAGGGGCTCACCCCGAACCGCGCCCGCCGGCCCCCGAGCCCCGGCGCGGACAGCGCCTCAAGGCCGCCCCGCCCCGTCCGCAGCCGCCGCGCGACCTCCCGCACCAGCCGGTCCACGTTGTCCCGCCGCCAGGACGCCCGGTCCGGGAACGCCCCGCCGTAGGCCGCGTAGGCGGCGTCGTCGTCGAAGGTCTGGCCCGCGACCGGATACGGATAGAAGTAGTCGTCGAAGTGCACGGCGTCGATCGGATACCGCTCCACCGCGTCGAAGATCGCGTCCTGGACGAAGCGCCGCACCTGGGGCAGCCCGGGGTTGTAGAGGAGCTTGCCGCCGTAGGTCACCACCCACTCGGGGTGCCGCCGCGCCGGGTGGTCCGGGACCAGCCGCGCGGGGTCGGCGTGGTTGGCGATGCGGTACGGGTTGAACCAGGCGTGCAGTTCCAGGCCGCGCCGGTGGGCCTCGCGCACCGCGAAGCCGAGCGGGTCCCAGCCCGGGTCGCGGCCCTGGGTGCCGGTCAGGTACTCCGACCACGGTTCGTACCGGGAGGGCCACAGGGCGTCGGCGGTGGGCCGCGCCTGGAAGACCACGGTGTTCAGCCGGTCCGCGACCGCCTTGTCGAGGTGGGCGAGCAGCTCGGCCTGCTGGCGGGCGACGGGCAGGCCGGGGGCGGAGGGCCAGTCGAGGTTGGCCACCGTCGCCAGCCACACGCCCCGGAATTCCGGCCGGTGCCACCGCTCCCCCGGCGCCGCCCCTTCCTCCCGCGGCCGGTGCCGTCCCCCGCCGGGCGTCGCGTGGGCGGTGATCGGCAGTGAGGCCGCCGCGCCCAGGGCGGCCACCGTCAGTGCCCTGCGGGTCAGCGGCGCTCTCCCGCTCCGTGAGATCCCTCTCATGCTCTACCCCCTAGATGTCCGAAACGTCCCGGCCTAGGGGACCAGAATGCCCTCCCCGGGCCCCGGTGCCCAGCGGCTCGCGGAGTAACGTCGGGGGGCGAGGCGGGCACCGGAACCAAACGGCCCCCGCCGGTCCTGGAGATCAGCGAAAGGCACGAGGTGACCGACATCGAACGCGTCGGAGTGGTGGGCTGCGGCCAGATGGGCGCCGGCATCGCCGAGGTGTGTGCCCGCGCCGGCCTGGAGGTCCGGGTCGCGGAGACCACCGGGGAGGCCCTGGAGCTGGGCCGCACCCGGCTGACGAACTCGCTCGGCAAGGCCGCCGAACGCGGCAAGATCACCGTGGCCGAACGGGACGCCGCTCTCGGCCGGCTCAGCTTCACCACCGACCTGGGGGAGTTCGCCGACCGCGACCTCGTCATCGAGGCGGTGGTCGAGAACGAGCAGGTGAAGACCGAGATCTTCCGGGTGCTCGACCAGGTGGTGACCCGCCCCGACGCCATCCTGGCCTCGAACACCTCCTCCATCCCGCTGGTGAAGCTGGCCGTCGCGACCTCGCGTCCGGACCAGGTCATCGGCATCCACTTCTTCAACCCGGCCCCGGTGCAGCGGCTCGTCGAGCTCATCCCCGCGCTGACCACCGGGGAGGAGACCTACAAGCGCGCCGAGGTGCTGGTCCGGGACGTGCTGGGCAAGCACGCCATCCGGGCCCAGGACCGCTCCGGGTTCGTCGTCAACGCGCTGCTGATCCCCTACCTGCTCTCCGCGATCCGGATGTTCGAGTCGGGCATCGCCGGTCGCGACGACATCGACAACGGCATGGAGCTGGGCTGCGCCCACCCGATGGGCCCGCTCAAGCTCGCGGACCTGATCGGCCTGGACACCGTGGCCTCGGTCGCCGACTCCATGTACGAGGAGTACAAGGAGCCGCTGTACGCCGCTCCCCCGCTGCTCCAGCGGATGGTCGACGCCGGGCGCCTGGGCCGCAAGACCGGCTCGGGGTTCTACGCGTACTGACGCGCTCCAGCTCAGGGGTCCCTTGGGTGCGGGCACCCTCCGCACCGGGGCCCCGCCGACGTACGAAGACGCACAGGTCGTACGAAAGGGCCGCCACCCCCACCCGGGGTGGCGGCCCTCCGGCGTTCGGGACCGGGTCGCGCGGAGGAGGCGGAGAGATCCGCACGCGTCCCGGTCCCCGCCCGCCGGCCCGCGCCTTTCCCGGAAGGCACGGGCCTTCGTGTCGCCCGCGTACGGCGCGGTTCCGTGCCGTCCAGCCGCATCACGAGCCGTACGCGGGGCTGCCCGCCCGCCGCTCGGGGGAGGACGGCAGGCGGGCATCCGGCCGGCGGGCGCCCGTCCGCCGGCTACGGCCCCCGTGGCAGCCGAGTCAACTCCCGGGCCGGGACGGACGGGACCGTGTGCGGGGCCCGACTTGGGGTGCGCCGCGCACACCCGGTGTGAAAGCCGCACACCCCTCCGTCAGGGTGACCTCGGTGCCACGGAGCGTCACTTCACACGGGGTGTGTCCGGCGGACCCGCATATTCCCTGCGCACACGCTCCCGCACGACTCCGCAGGGCCCTTGACTTGGTGCCCGTATGGACAACGAAGTCTTGCCCGCGAAAGGAAAGAGAGCGGACCGTGACCGCCCAAAGCGAACCCGACCTGGTCGCCACCGAGACCGCGGATCTGAGGCGTTCCCTCGATGTGCGCACCGCTCGTGTGGACGGCCAACTCGCGCTGCTCGCCCAGCGTTCCGACCAGAGTGAGCGGGAAGCGGGCGAACTCCACGCCCGCGTCACCCGGTTGGAGCACGGCCGGTGGCCACTGCCCTCCGTCGCCGCGCTCACGGGCCTCGCGGCGCTGGTGATCGCCGTATGGCAGGCGATGGGGCGCTGATTCCCCGGCCGTACCGGTCCGGTCGGCTCACACCGGCCGGACCGGTTCCCGGCGGCCTCCCCGCGCACGGGGGGACCGGTACGGCGATCCGGTACCGGAGCGATCCGGCCGGGTTCCCGAGACCGGTCCCGGGGACCGGCCGCACGACCCGGCGCCGGGCATCACCCCCAGATCGGAATAAAACACGACACAAAACAAG